>JALYXS010000169.1 GCA_030946965.1 Acidobacteriota bacterium | reverse complement strand
GCAGCCCCGGCTCGTCCGGCGCAACTTTCAACGCGCGGCCATATGATTCAACTGCCTTGGAATACTGACCGGTTTTCGAATACACGACGCCCAGGTTCCCGAGCGCCCCTATGTTTTCCGGCTCTTTCGCGAGCACTTCCCGGAAACCCGCCTCAGCCGCCGCATAGTCCCCCGAGGAGAGCGAATGAACCGCCCGGTCAAATATTTCAGGCGTCTTCCGCGCGGCGCCTGCACTAATTACGCAAAACAGCAGCCCAATCAGAAATATAGCTTCGCCCCTAACTGGACATTGCGCGGATCGCGCGTGCCGGTAAATTGCCCGAACGTGCCGACCGTCGCCGGCGTGACCACTTGGCCGGGCTGCACTTCGTTCGGAACCCCAGTTTTGAACCCCGTAAATTGCACATGATTGAAGGTGTTGAACGTCTCCAAGCGAAGTTGCAGATTCACATTTTCCGTCAGCCTGGTGTTCTTGAACACCGAGATGTCCCATTGATTAATTCCGGGCCCGCGAATGATATTGCGCGCCGTGTTGCCAAGCGTACCATCGGCGGCTCTCGCGAAAGCGTAAGGATTCAGGAACTCGATCCGGGGATTCGAGAACTGCGATTTCACTGTGCTATTGGCCAACGGATCGCCGCCGATATAATCCGCGCGAGGCCCGTTGCCCAAGGTTCCCGGATTGCCAGGAGATCCGATGGTGGACGGGGGTCCGGTCCAGAATCGCGTGATTCCCGAAACCTGCCATCCGCCCAGAACGGATTTGGTAAAGCCGTTGCGATTGTAAGTGGGCAGCTCGTAAACATAGTCGAACGTAAACACATGCGTGCGGTCGAAACCGGCGGGCGCCCAATCCCGGGTGCGATTGAATGCATACTGAATGCTATTCGTATCCGAATCCGTCTGATCCAACGCTTTCGACCACGCATAGCTGGCATTCGCCGTAAGGTGCTTGGCGAAGCGGCGGCTCGCGCGCACCTGCAACGCGTTATAGTTGCTGTCGGCGCCAAAGTCGGTGAAGTTGATGCCGGTAAAGCCTTGATAAGGCCGTAACGCATTGTTGACGCTTCCGACGGAAGCCAGCAGGCCCGGCTGAAGAGTCGTGCCGAGCGGAAGGCTGTTGATATCGCGCTTGTATTCGAGATGCCGGACCGTGTTGCCTACATAAGAAACGTCGATCGAGGTCTGCGCGCCCAGCTCTCTTTGGACGCCCACGCTCCACGAATAAATTGTGGGAATCTTGCCATCTTCGGCGAACGCATTCAAACTCACGGGGTAGCGGATTCCCGAAGAAATCAGGGCCGGCGAAATGTTATCCACGTTGCCGCCAAGCAGTGTCGGCGTATACACCAGCGGCGGATTCCCCAAGCCGTCGAAATGATCCGAGTTCTGCCGGATGCGCTCGAAGAAGGTTCCAAAGCCTCCGCGAATCGATGTCTTGCCAGTACCGAACGGATCGTAGGCGAACCCGAACCGCGGGGAGATATTGTTGTAGTGGTGTTGAATGCCGCCGAGCGGCAAACCCTTGGCGCCTTCTTGAATCAACCCATTGAACGGATTGCCCGAGCCAGGCACGATACTTCCCTGGACGGCCTTCCCCGGTTGATTCGTAACTAGACTCACTGCTTGCGAAGCGACGTAAAGATTTGGCTCGAAGTAATTCTGCAGATACTTGCCGCGTGTGTAAGTGGGGCCTAAATATGCATAGCGGGCTCCATACTCGATGGTAAGTTTGCGATTGACCTTCCAGCTATCCTGCGCGAAGAACTCCGTTTGGAAGAACCGGAAAGATCCAAAGAAACGTCCGTTCGATTGGGACAATGTCGTGTAGTTGCCGAGCAGCAGATTCGCCAAGCCGCTGCCCGTATCGGCCGGGTTGTCGACACTCGAGTTGAAGTTTAAGTTCGAGGCGTCCGTCCAGGATGGCTGCTGGCCGTTGTCGTTGTAATTGAAATACACGCCCGTCTTGAACGTATGCGATCCGAATACCTTGGTGAGATTGTCCGTCCAAGCGTAGGTTTTCCCCTCGCTAAGCCAACCGGGAGGGAAGATGCTCGAGTTGAATCCGCCCGCCGAGAAGTTCGGAAAGCGGTTATCCACGTTCGATCCCGGATATAACTCCTGGAATGTGAACCCAAGCTTGGTACGGTCGTAAGTGGCCGGGTCCGTACCCGGCGTAACCTGTACGACCTGAGTAAGATGGTTGTAAGTGAAGATTGCCTCATTCGTCATCGTCGGAGAAATCACGCTGATCAGGTTGTAACTCCAGCTTGCCCCCGGTTTCGCGCGAAATTCCGGGAATATCGGATAGCTGTTTCCCGAAAAAATTCCGTAGCCCTGCTGCTCATGCTGCGAATCGTCGGCCCATCGGAAGAAGGCGTTGTTCTTGGCGTTGATGTTGTAGTCGGCCCGTACGACCTCGGCGTTCTTGTTGAAGCTGTAGGTGTCCTGAAACGGAATTCGCACCACATCCGGCGATCCGGGAACCGGCACGCCGCGCTGCCGGTTGATGGCATTGATCACCTTTAAGAACCCCGGCGTATTCTTCGCCCAGAGCGACTGGGGCACCGTATTATTCGGGAACGGAGTTCCCCCGAGAATGTTGTTCGCGCTGTCCCGAACTACGGTTCCGGGCATGAAAACGGTCCCCACTGGAAACGTCGAGTTCTTGATCAAAACCGGGGATCCATCGGCATTGAAGCGGAACGATTTCCGGAATCTCCATTCAATAGATCGGGAGAAAAGGTATCTACGAACGTGCCTCCATTGGGCCTGCTGGCGCGCGTTCCTTCATAGTTTACGAAGAAGAATAGCTTTTTGTTTTGCGGCGTCGAGACTTTCGGAATATAAACCCATCCGCCTACATTGCCGCCGAACTGGTTGAAGCGCAATTTCGGAGTTGGCGCGCCTTGCAGATTGGTGAAGTAGGATCGGGCGTCTAAATCGTCGTTTCGCAGAAACTCGTAGGCAGTGCCGTGAAATCTGCTGGTGCCGCTCTTGGTGCTAATGGAAATGAGCACTCCGGGATTGCGCCCGTATTCGGCGGCGAAATTGCTGGTTTCCACTTTGAATTCACCCACCGCATCCAGACTGATCTGCGTGTATTGGCCATCGTTCGCGCCGACGTCGGTATTGATCGACCCGTCCAGAAACACATTATTCATGCTCCCGCGCAAGCCATTCGTGTTGAAGGCATCGGTGTTGTTGAAGGCCAGGCGAAAATCCGACGAATCGTTTGAGACGACGCCCGGGAGCGTCCTCATTAAAGATTGAAAGTCGCGGCCGTTCAACGCCAGTTCCACGACTTGCTTCGAACTGATTACGAACCCACGGTCGGCGGTCGATGTCTCGACCAGAGGCATCTGGGATTCGACGGTGACCTGATCCGTCAACTGGCCAATTTCGAGGCGTAGCTGGCCGAGAGCCATCACTTGGTTTGGATCGAGCGTCAGGCCCGTCCGTTCCATCGTCTTGAAGCCCGCTGCTTCGGCTTTGATGGTATAGGTGCCTCGCAAGAGATCGAGAAGCCGGAAGGTTCCATCGGGACCGCTCTTCGTTTCGCGGGCGACGAGTTGCTTACCCTCGTCGAAGGCGGAGACCTTGGCGTTCGCGAGAGCCGCGCCGGTGGCGTCCTCGAGAGTGCCCTGAATAGTGCCGGTCTGAGCGGCCGCGATGGCGGTGAAGATTAAGGCGAACGCGGACAGGCGCGTCAATTTCGTCGAACTTGGAACGATCATTTAAACCCCTGGTTGAAGAGTGTAAATTTGCCGGAGGCTCCGCGCAAGGATAAGGCTGTTAACTGTCACGCTCGATCCCGGTTACTCTGCCCGAAACGTCGATGAATCAATAACGTTACAGCCTCCGTTAATGCATTTTCAAGGCTCGTTACACTTAAGGGATTCGGGTTTTTCGCGTGATATACTGCCTACCAAGTTGGAGAGCAGGGTGAACGACGAACGCGCGGAACTACAGGCGCTGTTGGCCTCCGGGATTTTTGCGAAGGCGCCGAGTCTCGGCCAGTTCCTCGCCTACATTTGCGACAAATATTTTAGCGGCGAGAGCGGACAGATCAAGGAATACAACATTGCCGTGGAAGCTCTCGGCAGACCTCCCAGTTTCAATCAGGTAAAAGACTCGATTGTCCGGGTGGAGGCGCATCGCATCCGCAAACGGCTCAAGCAATATTACGAAAACGAAGGCTTGGGTCATCCGATCCAAATCGTGATCCCGGTCGGGCAATATGCGCCGGAATTTCTCCCTCGAAGGGAACTGGCCACGATCGTCGTCCCGGCGCGGGCCGCGCTATCGGAACCGGCCACCGGCGCGCCGCAACCTACCCACATCCTGTGGATTGCTCTCGCGGCCGCGGCGATTTTGGTTCTAGCCGTCTTTTCCGTTTGGCCTTCAAAACCGGCGAGCCAACGGAGCGTGGCCGCTTCAGCCGCCAGAACTGTCGTTCCATCGCCGATCGTCGAAGGCGAGGAAATCCGGATTCTCGCGGGTACGCTCGACGGCGATTACACCGATAAACGGGGCGGGTTGTGGAAACACGACCGGTATTTCAGCGGGGGCGAAGCCGCTTCCATCCGCGCGCACTCCATTACCGGAACTCGCGATCCGTCAATCTTTCGAACGCACCGCGCGGGCAACTTCGGCTACGCAATTCCGCTGAAGCGCGGCAGCTACGAACTGCGGCTCTATTTCGCGGAAACCGATTACGGGGAAGGGAACTCCCGCGGAGGCGGCGAAGCCGATCATCAGATTAACGTCCAAGCCAATGGGCGCGCGATTCTGAGCGAGTTTGATATTTTATCCGACGCCGGCGGCAGCAATCGCGCGGATGTCCGGGTTTTCAAAGACATGGGTCCGGCGGCCGACGGCAAGCTGCATCTGGATTTCAGCCGGCAGAACGGATTTGGTGCAACGGTGAATGCCCTCGAGGTTCTGCCCAGCTTGCCTGGCAAGATGCGCCCCGTCCGGATCGTGGCGCGCGATGCCGGGTATGTGGATAGTGAAGGACGGGAGTGGATTGCGGATCGGTATTTTCAAGGCGGACAGCCGGTGCTCCGTACCGAATCGGTGGCCGGATCTTCGGACCCTGGCGTGTATCGGGGCGAGCGCTACGGACATTTCTCTTACGCGATTCCGGTAGCCGCCGGCAATTATACGGTGAAACTCAAGATGGCCGAGACTTACTTCGGCCCGGATCAGCTTGGCCGGGGCGGACTGGGGAGCAGACTTTTCGACGTGTTGTGCAATGGGAAAGATCTGCTGCACAATTTTGATTTGTTCCGGGAATCCGGGGGCAGCTATCGCGGAATCGAGCGCTCATTTAGCGGCCTCGAACCAAATCCGCAAGGGAAGCTGGTGCTCTCCTTTCTGCCCGTCAAGAATTATGCGCTGATCAATGCGATTGAGGTCATCGATGAAGGAACTGCGGGCGCCCGTTAAGGCATGACCGCGCCGGTTATTACCCGGATGCTGATCGTACCCGTGGCTGGCCACGACAGCATGCTGCTCAATTTGAGCGGGGCGCACGGTCCCTTTTTCACGCGCAATATAGTCATCCTGACGGATAATGCGGGCCGGGCCGGCGTCGGGGAAGTTCCCGGCGGCGAAGGCATTCGACACACGCTGGAAGCTTCGCAACCGCTGGTCTTGGGACGCTCGATCGGCAATTACAACGGCATTCTGAATTCCGTGCGGGAGCGGTTCGCCGATAAAGATACCGGCGGGCGCGGCTCGCAAACTTTCGATTTGCGCACGACCGTTCACGCGGTCACGGCGATTGAAGCGGCGCTGCTGGATCTTTTAGGGCAGCATTTGGAAGTTCCCGTCGCGGCGCTATTGGGCGAAGGCCAACAACGCAAATCGGTTCGGACGCTAGGCTATCTTTTCTATATCGGCGACCGGCGTAAGACCAGCCTGCCTTATCGGAGCGCGCCAAGTGAACCCGACGAGTGGCTGCGGCTGCGCGATGAAGAAGCGCTCGATCCGAAGGCGATTGTGCGGCTGGCGGAAGCGGCGCAAGCGCGTTATGGCTTTACCGATTTCAAACTGAAAGGCGGCGTGCTGCAAGGCTCGCAAGAGATGGACGCGGTGATTGCCCTGGCCGAACGCTTTCCCGGCGCGCGCATTACGCTCGATCCGAATGGCGCGTGGACGCTGGAGGAAGCGGTCGCGCTCTGCCGCGGCAAGCACCGGGTTTTGGCTTACGCGGAAGATCCATGCGGGGCCGAAAATGGCTACTCCGGACGGGAAGTGATGGCCGAATTCCGGCGAGCGACCGGATTGCCGACCGCCACGAATATGATCGCGACCGATTGGCGTCAGATGGGCCACGCGATTCAATTGAATGCCGTGGATATTCCGCTTGCCGATCCGCATTTTTGGACCATGCAAGGTTCGGTGCGAGTCGCGCAGATGTGCCGCGATTGGGGGCGCACCTGGGGATCGCACTCTAATAGCCACTTCGATATTTCGCTCGCGATGTTTACGCATGTTGCGGCGGCGGCGCCCGGAAATATCACAGCCATCGACACGCATTGGATTTGGCAGGACGGTGAAAGGTTGACCAAGGAGCCGTTTCGAATTATCGACGGCGCAATCGACGTGCCGGAGAGGCCGGGGCTTGGCGTGGAGGTGGATATGGCGCGCGTCGAGGAAGCCCATCGGCTTTATGAAACTCTGGATCTCGGCGCGCGCAACGATGCCGCGGCCATGCAGTTCTTGATTCCCGGTTGGAAATTCGACAACAGGCGCCCGTGCCTGGTCGAGCGTTTAAACAGCCGCTAATGTGGCGCGCGCCACATTGCTATGGATCAGTTCTGCGGTTCGTGGCAATACGTACAATCGATGCTCGCTTTCTTGGCGCGATGGCAGTTCATGCAGCCGCCCATCGATATGTCCGTCTCGCGAATGAGCTGATCGCTCCCGGCCACCGCGCCGTGGCACTCCGCGCATGTGTTGCCGGCATTCAAATGTGCTTTGTGGCTGAAATTCACGAAGCTCGGGATTTGGTACACCCGCGCCCACGGAATCTCGCGGCCATTCTTCGCAAAGGCCGACAGCTTCTGAATCGCGGCGCTATCTGTCTTTACGGCGGAATGGCATTGCATGCAGACCGCGGCCGCAGCGATAGTCATGGTCTCGCCCGGATCGGGATTCGGATGGCACATTTTGCATTTCAGCTTCAGAGTTCCGGCATGAATCTTGTGGCTGAACGGAATCGGCTGCTCTGGCGCCGCGAAAAGCAACACCGCGCCGAGGCAGCCAAGCACGATCGCCCTCACAAATTCTTCGCGCGCATCTGTTCGGCAATGTAATCCGAGGCCCGCATCGACAAAGACAATATCGTCATTGTCGGATTCTGATATCCGCCGGTTACAAAACTGCTTCCATCCACCACGAACAGGTTCTTGATATCGTGGCTCTGGTTCCATTTATTGAGCACGCTCGATTTCGGATCGCCGCCCATGCGGCACGTGCCCAGTTCGTGGATGCTGTAGCCGGGCGGGTACATCTGGTCGTGTTTCGCGAGCACTTCAAATCCAGCGGCCTGGCACAATTCGTCGAACTTGTTCATCGCGTGCTTGGCCATGTTGAACTCGTTGTCCGAGTACTTCGCCTGAATATGCAAAGCCGGTATTCCCCAGGCATCGGCAACATCCTTATCGATGGTGACGAAGTTTTCCTTGCGCGCCAGAACCTCGCCCATGATCGTGACGGAAACACCGGCCCCGCGGTAGCTGTCCAAAGCCTTGTCCAGTTCGGCGCCATACGCCGGAATGAATTTGGGATCGGGCGTTCCGCCGGTGCTGAAATCGAAAGCGTATCCGCGGATGAAGTTTTCTTCCTTCCCGTTCTTCAGGTTGACGAAACGAGGCGTGTACCCGCCGCCACCCATCAAGCCGCGCGGAGCTTTCCCGTCTTTAGCCTCGGGAACGATCGCTTGAACGCCTTGCGTGATATACGTTTGATCGTGCAAATAATGGCCGAGCGCCCCGCTCGAATTGGCGATCTTGGAATTCAGAAGGATGCGCGTGCTCTCGAGGCATGAGGCTCCCACCACCACCACGCGCGCTTTGGCGTGCATCTCGCGCCGCGAATGGCGATCGAGAAAATTGGCTCCATTCACCAAGCCGGTGTTCTTATCGAGCGTGATATCCCGGACCACGGCGTTCGGAACGATCGTTAGATTTCCCGATTCCATCGCGTCGGGCAATAGCAGATTGAACGAGCTGGCAAACTGCCCGCGTCCCGTCGCGCGCCGCATCTTGGTAACGGGGATGTCCTGCTTTTTCGCGGCTCCAATGAACCGCTGCATCGCGCCGCTCCAGGGGGACTCGTCTTCCAGGAAAACACCGTCGGGAAGCTGTTTATACCCTTCGTTTCTGCCGGCCACGCGAAAGATGGGTTCCACTTTGTCGTAGTACGGCTTGAGATCCGCATAGGAGATCGGCCAATTCTCGCCGAAACCGTCGTGATCTTTGGCCTTAAATTCGTAATCGCTCAAGCGGAACGACATCCGCGCCCAAAATAACGATTTTCCGCCGATCATTCGAACCCTAACCCAATTGAACGGGCTTTTGGGATCGTGAGTATACGGGTTCAGCGTCTCATCCGCCCACTGGTTGGCGTTGAATTCGTTTGCCTGAACCACATGGGGCAAGCGTCCGGGCTCGCCGAAACCGCGATACGGCAGTTCATAAGCGGATTTCGGCGCGCGCACGCGATTGAAATCGACCAGGGGACCGGCATCGAGCATCAAGCAGTTCGCCCCCTGCTTGGTCAGCGTGTAAGCGGCCATGCCGCCCGACGCGCCGGAACCGATAATCAGAACATCGTAGTCTTTAGCGGCCATCAATTCACCTCAATCGAGCGGGTACCAGTAAAGACCGCCGCTGAAGCCCCGGCGGCTGGTCGCGGCCGCAACTTTGCCGTAATCGCGCGAGTTTACGGTGGCCGTGCGGACGTCGGCTTTGGCCGCGAGAAGGAATCGGGCTAGAGGGTCGGATGGGGGCTCGTAAGTCCACGCCTGCCGCAAGGGTTTGAGGACGGCGGCCGCTTGAGCATCGTCCACCTCCGCAAAGGGCTTTTGAAAGTGCGCGCGCGCCTGGGCGTTGAGCGCATCGAGACCTGCCCGGTAGAGATGCTGGCGTTCAGCAGGAGAATCACCGATCAGAAAATCGAGGAATTCGGGCGCACCGGCGTCGAGCGCTCCCGGCGCCTTGTTCACCGCGGGCATCAGAATGCCGCACAGCTTGTGCAAGGCGGCAAACTGCTCCGCCGTAAAGAAGCGCGGCATGGCATCGGCCGCGGCATCGGAAACTGAAATATCGATTTTCGGAAGCTCGGCGACCGCGCGCGCGGGAGGCTCGACGGGGTGAGTGGAATTTTGTGGAACGCCGGGAGCCGGATTCGCCGGAACTCCGGGCGGAGGGGTCGCGTTCGGCCTTTGCGCAACAAGCGCGGCCGCCGCGGGCAGCGTGCTTAACGCTTTAACAAAGTGACGCCGTTTCATCAGTCACATTATATGGGGTTACGTTATATAGGTCAGGCCGTATAGACGTTCGCGTACTCGGGCCCGTAAATCTTCAGTTTGCGTGAGAGCGTGCGGCGTGAAATACCCAGCGTCTCGGCGGCGTGCTGCTGGTGCCCTCCCGTTTGTTTTAGGGCCGTCATAATCATCTGCCGCTCCATCCCATCGAGCGTGTGCGCCGGCGCTTGCGCCGTTCCTTTCGCGCGGAAGATATCGGGCAAATCCTCGGGATCGATAACCGTGCGGGATGCCATGATTGCCGATTTCATCACCACGTTGCGCAGCTCCCGGACATTTCCGGGCCAGTCGTGCCCGCTGAGCAATTCGAGAGCGTCGCTCGAAAATCGCATCTCCGGATTCTGGTGAGCGAGGAAGAACTCCGCTAGCGGCCGGATCTCCTCGGTGCGTTCCCGCAGCGGCGGAACACGAAGGCAAAACTGATTCAGGCGGTGAAACAGGTCGTTGCGGAATCGGCCCTGAGCCATCATCTTTTCTAGATCCTGGTTGGTGGCGGCGACGATGCGCGTGTCGGAGTTGACTTTGCGGGTGCCGCCCAGGCGGTAGTAAGGCGTTCCGTCGAGAACCCGCAGAAGTTTGACCTGCATTTTGGTTTCCAGCTCGCCGATTTCGTCCAGAAACAGCGTGCCGGTATGCGCCATCTCGAATAAACCGGGTTTCGCCACGTCGGCGCCGCTGAATGCGCCTTTGTCGTAGCCGAACAGTTCACTCTCGGCAAGATGCTCCGGGAGCGCGGCGCAACTTATGTCGATAAACGGTTTGGTGCAACGCATGGAGTAATGATGCAGCGCGCGCGCAATCAACTCCTTGCCCGTACCGCTCTCGCCGGTAATCAGCACGGCGGTTCCGGTGCGGGCAACGCGCTGCACCGCATCCAGCAGGCTCCGCATGGCGAAGGTGTTGATCACCGCCGGCATGCCCAGGAAATATTGAACGGACGACGAAGGTGGGAGGGGTGGATTGTATTCTCGCGTCTGGAGCATGGGCGGCAGTACCCTCCCATCGTCAGGACGCGCGGGGAACTTTAGGTAGCGGGTTCAGGTAAGCGAGGGCAGGCGGTCAAAGCGTCCGCCTGCCCTCGGCATGGCTTCTACGGAGTCGGGGCGGAAGTCTGCACGTTTACCGTGACATTCGCCTGGCTTTGCGGCGCATTCATGCCGGACCCAACCGTTATCACGACGTTCGCCGGACTAGCCTGCACTCCAGCCGGAACGATAGCGTTCACCTGCAGAACACCCGCCACAAAGCCGGGGGCCGATCCCGCATAAGTCACCTGCGCCGCCTGCCCGCCGATGGTGACCGACACTGGAAGAACCGACTTCTTCAGATCCGAAGTGTTCACGCTGCCGGTGACGCCGGCCGGATTATCCTGGCCTTCGCCAGTGGCGAAAATCTGGATCACCGTGCCCACCGCCGCCGGAGTGCCGGGCGTGTTCACGTTGTAATCCTGATTGAGAATCGCGCCCGGCCCGCTGCCCATGGAATTGAGCGTGAAAATCGCGGGCGCGGAATCCACCACGCGGAGATCCGTCCCGGTCGAGGGCTTTCCGGAAACGGTAACCACCACATGCGTCGAAA
>JALYXS010000168.1 GCA_030946965.1 Acidobacteriota bacterium | reverse complement strand
CCGTCTATCCGATTCTCGACGGCGCCCCGCTCGCCCGCAAGGGTTGCTCCGTGCCCATGCAGCCGCCGCACTGCTGGCCGGGGGCGCGGAGATCTTGCAACTTCGCCTCAAAGGCCAGTGGACGCGTGACACCTTCGCCGCCGCCGAAGAGATCGCGCGATGGTGCCGCGAAGCTAATGCCCGGCTGATCGTGAACGATCGCGCCGATTTCGCGCTGCTCCTCGATTGCGGCTTGCACTTGGGCCAGGACGACCTCTCTCCAGCCGCCGCCCGAGGTCTGCTGGGCTCGGATCGTCCGATCGGATTCTCGACTCACAATGCCGCGCAATTAACGGCCGCCGCGCTCGAGCCAGTCGATTATATTGCGCTCGGGCCGATCTACCCGACGTTGTCCAAAGACAATCCCGATCCCATCGTGGACCTCGATAATCTGCGAATGTGGCATAAGCTGGTACGTCAGCCATTGGTGGCAATCGGCGGAATTACTCGCGAAAATGCGCGCGCGGTGCTCGATGCGGGCGCAGATTCGGTCGCCATCATCGGAGACTTGCTTCCCGATGTCTGTACGGAACACTCGATACGCGCGCGGATGGAAGAATGGCGACAGTTGACACGGCAGTAAAGCCCGCCCTCATTAAAGGTCTCGGCCTGATGGACGCGACCACGCTGGTGATGGGTTCGATGATCGGATCGGGAATCTTCATCGTGGCGGCCGATATCGGACGGCAGGTAAATTCGCCCGGGCTCTTGATCCTGACCTGGCTCGTCGCCGCGGCGCTCACGGTCACGGCGGCGCTCAGTTACGGCGAGCTTGCCGCCGCCATGCCACAGGCAGGGGGACAATACGTTTACTTGCGCGAATCGTTCGGACCGCTGAGCGGATTTCTCTACGGCTGGACGTTGTTTCTGGTTATCCAAACGGGCACGATCGCCGCGGTTGCGGTGGCGTTCGCAAAATTCGCCGGCGTTTTTTTCCCGGGCGTCTCGGCGGGCAACTATCTGATCGGCGCGGGCAAGGCCGGCGTAACCACCCAACAGCTTCTCGCGATCGCGGTGCTCGTATTCCTGACTTGGGTGAACACGCGCGGCCTACGCGCCGGTGCGGTCGTTCAAAATGTTTTCACTTTCGCGAAGGTCGCGTCGCTGCTGGCGCTGGTTGGCTTCGGTCTTCTGCTAGGGCGCAACCATGCGGCGGTGGCGGCAAACTTCCACGATTTCTGGCGAAATGCCGGATGGAATATCCACGCAGTCCGGCTGGTGGGCGTGGCCATGGTGGGCGCGCTGTTTTCCTCGGATGCGTGGAACAACGTCACGTTCACGGCGGGCGAGGTGCGTAATCCGCAACGCAATCTGCCGCTTTCTCTCGGCATGGGCGTGGGTATCGTTTCGGCTTTATACATCGCTTGCAATTTCGTCTACTTGAATGTGCTGCCGCTCGAAGCCATCCAGAAAGCGCCGCAGGACCGCGTCGCGACGGCGGCCGCGGCCGTAATCTTCGGGCCGCTCGCGGTGAAATTGATGGCAGCGGCGATCATGGTTTCGACGTTCGGCTGCCTCAACGGCATGATCCTCTCGGGCGCTCGCGTCTATTACACGATGGCGCATGACAACTTATTTTTCCGTCGCGCGGGCGTGCTCGATCCGGTGCGCCGCGCGCCCGTGTTTTCGCTGGTCATCCAGTGCGCCTGGGCCATCCTGCTTACTTTAAGCGGCCAATATAACGACCTGCTAGACTATGTTATCTTTGCCGTGCTGTTGTTCTACATCCTGACAATCGCCGGTATCTTCGTGCTCCGCCGCACGCGGCCCGAGATGGAACGGCCCTACCGCGCGATAGGCTACCCGGTTTTACCCGCGGCTTACATTTTGGCCGCCAGTTCGATAGAAATCCTGTTGCTCTTGTACAAGCCGAACTACACTTTCCCAGGTCTCGCAATCGTGCTGCTCGGCGTTCCGGTATATTATCTTTGGCGAAAGAAAGAGGGGATCGCACCGTGAATTTGCTCGCTCGCAAGCCGCTCGACCGGCTCATCGAAGAAGCTCGGGAAACTGGCGAACATAGCCTCAAACGGACTTTGGGGGTGCTCCAGTTGACCGCGCTCGGCGTGGGCGCGGTGATCGGCGCGGGCATCTTCGTGATGGCGGGGCTAGGCGCTCACTACGCCGGCCCGGGGCTGA
>JALYXS010000160.1 GCA_030946965.1 Acidobacteriota bacterium | reverse complement strand
CCGGGTGGGCAAGATGTTTAATCTAGCCGCGGCGCCGATCTGCCCGGGCATGGTTCAGAAGATCCGCAAGACTCCGGCGGATGTGGTTCACATCCACTACCCCAATCCGACAGCTATCATGGCCTATCTGGTGAGCGGGCACCGCAGCCGACTCATCATTGGATACCACAGCGACATCATCCGGCAGAAGGTGCTCGGAAAATGGTTTGCGCCGATCCTCCACAAGGCGCTGGCGCGTTCGTCCGCCTTGATATCGAATTCTCCAAACCTGATCGAAAGCTCGGATATCTTGTCCCGCTACCGCGATCGCTGCCACGTCATTCCTTATGGCGTTCGGCTGAAACAGTTCGAGTATTACGATACCGCCGCCGTCAGCCGTGTTCGCGAACAGTTCGGCCCACGGATCATTCTGAGTGTCGGGCGGCTGGTTTCCTACAAAGGCTACCGCTATCTCATCCGTGCTATGGAAAAGGTGGAGGGGCGGCTGTTGCTCATCGGCGAGGGTCAGCTGCATGGCGAACTGCAGAAACAGATTGCGGAGTGCGGGCTGGGCGAACGCATCAAGCTGATGGGCGAGATCGAGGATCTTTTGCCGTTTTATCACGCCGCCGACGTATTCGTGCTGCCTTCGATCGCGCGCAGCGAAGCGTTCGGCATCGTTCAGGTGGAAGCCATGGCGTGCGGCAAACCAGTGGTCAACACTGCACTTGCTTCGGGCGTTCCATTCGTGTCCGTGCACGGGAGTACTGGGCTTACCGTTCCGCCGGCCGATTCGGATGCGCTTGCGACGGCGATCAGCTTGTTGTTGGACGATTCGGATTTGCGGGCGCGATATGGCCAGGCGGCCAAAGGCCGCGTGCAGCATGAATTCAGTCTCGACGGAATGGTGGAACGGACGTTTGAGCTTTACAAGCACGTGCTGGGCACCCACCGAGTGGCGGTTGGCAGTTGGTGCCCGAATCGCGCAACGGGTTAGATGCCAGCGGTGAGGCCTGATTAGGAAAGTGTAAGTTTAGAGTAGTCTTACCAGGGCTAATAGCAAGAATGCTTTGCCTCATCTCAAAATAGTTACGGAGTAAATCTCAGGAGGAGAAAGGAATGGTTTTAAATAAGAAGTTACTTGCCACCACTTTTGGGGGGATTTTGTGCTTGGCCGCTTTCAACCCAGCGGACGCAGCCTTTGTCACTATTCCTCTGCCCGCAACCCTCAACTACACGACGTCGACAACGTTGATTCCGATTCCCGTGGTGGCCCAGTTAGATGCCAACCCGGTCACTTCGCTCTCAAACGGCGCGGAGACAATCTCGTTCTCATCGCCAGATGCGGGTACGCAATTTGTTATCCAGCCGCCCGTGCCAGTCGGCTTTCAAACCTGGAACTCGCCTCCATTCGTCGAGACCAGCACGCCACCCATCATCCAGGACAAGGTAAGCACCTCATGCTCCGTCTGTACCATGTCGCTGACGTTCTCGACTCCGGTGAAGACATTCGGAGTGGAGCTCGAGCCCGATCCGTTTCCGACTACGCATACGATCAGCGCGATTTTCCTGAACGGCGGATCGACGGTAGGGAATATCGCCAAGACCTTTACCTCTGGAAACGGAACCGCGAGCCTGTTCGCCGCGACCACGACGGATCAGCAGTTCACTTCGGTAAATGTCACCATCGACGGGACGGACTTCGCTTCGGCCCAATACCGCTATAGCGCGAGTTCGATTGCACCTCCTCCGGGAGTTCCGGAGCCGGGCACGATTTTGTTGATGGCTGGTGGCCTTTTGGCTATTGGTTACCGCAAGTTCCACACGGTTCGATAGCCTGACGGTTTTGTTTCAGCCCTTTTTTCCTAAGCGTGAGAGATGGAAGGAGTCGTCATCAACACTTCTCCATCTCTCACGTCATCTTTCCCGCCACACCACCTGTTCATGATCACCACAGCCGCTACGGTAGTCGCCGCGAAAAGCCAGATATCCTGTGACCTTTCGGGCGAAGCCGTGATCCTCAACCTCCAGAGCGGCACCTATTTTGGCCTTAATTCCGTCGCTGCGCGGGTATGGGATCTGGTCCAGAAGCCGCGGACAGTTTCCGAGGTCCGCGACACCATCTTCGCCGAATACGATGTTCCGATGGAGCGTTGCGAGCGCGAATTGCTCGGGTTGCTCGACCAGCTTCAAAGCAAAGGCCTGATCGAGTTGCGAAATGCAGTTGCGTGAAGCCGTTCGTAGACCTTTTCGCGATTGGATTCTTTTCACCGGCGCGCTATTCGCAATGGCCCTGATTCGGGCCGCATTGACCCTCTTCCCTTTCGCCACCTTGCAAACGTCTCTAAAACGTTTGCAAGCGGTCAACCTCCCTCTCTTGAAATCCATACCGCCCGAAGCTTCCATCTGGGCTGTTAAGGCGGCCAGCCGCTACGTTCCCAGGGTGACTTGTCTCACCCAGGCGTTGGCGCTCGAATCTATTTTGGCCATGCAGGGAATCGAAGCCCGGATGCATTTCGGAGCGGCGAAATCGGTTGACGGTCGATTTCGCGCACATGCTTGGGTGGAGTCGCAAGGCAAGATCGTCCTGGGCGAGACGGACGATCTGCCATTCTTTCCCCTTACCGCCCCGAGCGCGCGCACGTCATGAGCGGAATCGCGGGAATCTGGCATTACGATGGCCGGCCTCTCGATAGTGCGCTGCTGACCCGCATGACGGACGCGATGGCCGAGCGTGGGCCGCATGGGGTGCATCACTGGATAGACGGGCCGATTGGACTGGGGCACCGGATGCTGCACACCACTCCGGAATCCGTTTTCGAAACGCAACCGTTACTCGACGCTTCGGGCAATCTCGCTCTGGTTCTCGATGGGCGTGTGGACAATCGCGAAGAACTGGCACATGCGTTCAAATCGCGCGGAATCCATTTGCGCGCCGATACCGACGCGGAGTTGGTGTTGCAGGCGTTCGCGTGCTGGGGAGACGCCTCGGTGGAACGTATCGCCGGGGATTTCGCGTTCTCTATTTTCAATAAACAACGGCACCGCCTTTTCTGCGCGCGCGATCCGCTTGGAATCAAGCCGTTCTATTATCACGCCGGCTCTCGCACGTTTGTTTTCGGGTCTGAGCCTCGCCAGATCCTGCAATCTGGGGAAATCGCGCACGCGCCTAACGAAGGCATGATCGCCGAGTATCTGGCATGCGCCATGATCAGCGCCGAAGATACTCTGTTTCGGGGCATTTCACGGCTTCCGCCGGCGCATTGCCTGACAGTTGAACTGGGGAGGGTTCAACGCATCCAACGGCGGGCCTACTTCAATATCGATCCGCGTAAACAGATTCGCTACCGCGCGGATGGCGAATACGCCGAACACTTTTTAGAACTTTTCAAAGAGGCAATCCGCTGTCGGCTGAGGAGTTCCGAGCGCGTTGGCGTCTCCTTGAGCGGCGGACTGGACTCTTCTTCGGTCGCGGCCGTGGCCCGCCAATTGGAACCGGGCCCAGGGTTCGAGGCCTTCTCTCTGGTGTTCCCCGGCCAATCGTGCAACGAGAGCAGTTTCATCGACGAGGTGCTCCAAACGTGCCAGATCCGGGGGAACAGTTGCCTGCCATGCGAAATGCTCGTAGGTTTTTACGCCGCGCAAGCCGCCCGGTATCTCGATTTTCCGGATTACCCCAACGGCGCAATGTCGAACGCCTTGCGAACGTCCGCCAGCGAGAAAGGCTTACGCGTGCTGTTGACTGGCCTTGGCGGCGACGAATGGCTGATGGGAAGTTTCTATCATTACGCCGACCTGCTCGGCCGCCTGCGCATACCCGAATTTATTCGCAAGGTGAGGAGCAATGCCGAGCTTTCCGGGTCGCGGTTTTCCTGGCGAACGGTTTTGCGATTCGGTCTATGGCCGTTGGTTCCCGGGCCTGTTCAGGGCGTGTTCGCTGACGTTTTACAAAAAAATCAGGTTCCGGATTGGATTGACCCCCAGTTCGCGAGACGCACCGATTTAGCGGCCCGGCTTCGGGCCGCCCCAGCCGCGCCGAAATTTTCGACCTTCGCCCAAAAAGACCTTCATGACGTTTTGACCAGCGGTTGGCGAATCCATGCGCTGGAGATGGAAGAGCGAGCCGCTTCGAGCTTTGGGATCGAACAGCGGCATCCGTTCTCGGATCGGAGGATTCTCGAATTCGCGCTGGCACTGCCTGAAGAACAGCGCTGGCGCGGCGATCAGACGAAATTTGTGCTGCGCGAGGCCATGAAAGGTATCCTGCCCGCCGCGATTAGGACGCGGCAAACTAAGGCTGAGTTTTCTCCGGTATTTACACGTACTTTTCTGAGTAACGGAGGCGAACACCTGTTTGATAATCTTGCCCTCTCTTCTTTACAATGGATCAACGTGGAGAAGGTCCACGCGATGTACCGGCAGATGGAACAGGAGCGGGAGAATGGAGATCCACGTTATACCAGGCACACATGTCCGCTCTGGATGGTGTATGGGATCGACCTTTGGTATCGGACAGTCTTAGGAGGCGGGGGAACTTCTAAGCAAGGACCCTGTCGTAACTCGGCCAGAAGCGGCGGTAGTTAAATACCCAATTAAGAGCTTAAAACAGCAGGGTTGATGATATTATCGAAAAAGGACAGAAAACCATGAAAGCTACGAACGAACGCGAGAGCGAATATCCAAGCATTGAGCGGTCAACCATCAAGAGGGCGTACGTGGCTCCCGAAGTCCTCGAATACGGCAGTGTCCAGAAACTGACGCAGAGCGGAAACACCGTAAGCGCGAATGACGGTTCCACGCACCGCGCGCGCAGACCTTAGCACCGCACCACTGAGTTTTGCTGCGGTTGGGCGCGGATGTTGTAGCGGCTGGAATTTCTCTAGACCCATTCATCTGCGGCTTTGCTATTCTGGCACCCTGCTTTAAGCGGACGTTTGGGCCCTCGTTTTTCTTTTCCTCATGATTCGCTATAAGCTTTGCGATTCGACGGTAGGGAGTAATGTACTTCTGCCCGAGCTTCCCGAGTCGGAAGGCACCCCCGAATGGATATTCGAGTTACTGGAACGCGATAGCGTCGCACCCGACTGCAAATGGTTCCATCAGTGGGATCTTCCCGATGGGCGCGTGTGGCTTTATTTTGGACGGCAAGGTTCGGACTATCTGCTCCGCTTCCCGGGACTCGCCGATTTTTCCGTCTTGGACGACGCTAAGTCGATCCGCTGTTTTCGTTCCCCGGACACCCCGCTCGATACGATCCGCCATTTGTTCTTGGATCAGGTTCTTCCTCTTGTTTTGAGCAGGTGCGGCAGGCTGGTCCTGCACGCGAGCGCCGTCGCGGGGCCGCGTGGAGCGATCGCGTTTTTGGGGCGCACCGGTTACGGGAAATCGACGCTCGCGGGCGCGTTTTCGCAAACCGGCTTTCCGATGGTTACCGACGATTGTCTGTTGATCGAAGAAGCCGCGGGACAAATCTGGGGCGTTCCCAGTTATCCCGGTTTACGATTATGGCCCGAGACGGTTTCCGAACTGTTCGGGGGCGAACCGACGCTCTCAAAGGTCGCGCATTATTCGCGGAAGAAGCGCGTCGGCGCACGCGAGGCATTGCCGTTTCGCGGGGAGCGGATCGGCCTGTCTCGCATATACGTTCTGGGCGATCCGGACGAAACCACGGATTCCGGGGTGCCCTTCATTGCGCCGCTTTCCCCGCGCGACGCTTTCATGGAGTTGGTTCAGTTCGCCTTCCTCATGGACATCACGGATCGGGCGGCTTTATCGGAAAAATTCCAGGCGATCGGCCGGACTGCGGCGCTGCCAATCTTCCGAAGGCTTTCCTATCCGCATGAGTTCTCGCTGCTGCACTCTGTGCGTGCCGCGATATTGCGAGACATCATGTCGGATGTGAAAGAGTCGCTATGAGCAAATCACCATGAGCGAGCTGTCGCGCGAAGCGGAGTTGCTGCTCTGCTGCGCGCGCACCCGGCCGGAGCCCGGCCGCGTACAGCGGCTAGGCGCGCTGCTCAAACGTCCCATCGATTGGGATCGAGCGATGGAGTTGGCTTCGTGGCACGGAACTCTGCCGCTGCTTTATTGGAATCTCAACGAAAATTTCGCTGCAGCGATCCCGGCGGACATCCTCGCCAAGCTTCGCGAATACTTTCACTCCACGGCATGGCGCAATCTGTTCATGACCGCCGAACTCCTCCGGCTGCTGCGAGTGTTCCGCGATGAGAACATTCCCGCAATCCCTCTCAAGGGACCGGCCCTCGCGCGTTTGCTTTATGAAAATCTCGCGTTACGGGATTTCTCCGACCTGGACATCCTGATTCACTACGAGGATGTGGCGCGCGCGAAAGAAATCCTGGAATCGTGGAGCTACCGACCGCAGCTTCGATTGCGCGGAGGGGCCCAGGCGGCGTTTCTCAATTCGAATTACGAGTTGTGTTTCGCGCGCGAGGGCGCAAGCGATGTCGAGATCCACTGGGGATTCCAAGAAGAGAAATTTCTAAGCAAGCGAGTAAATCCGGAAAGCTGGTGGAATCGTTTGGAGCCGCTGCCCATGGGCAGCGAGGAGCTCCAGGCGCCCTGCCGTCAAGACTTGCTGCTATTCCTGTGCGCGCACGGCGCAAAACATGCGTGGAACCGCCTGAAGTGGATTACCGATATTGCCGAACTGTTGCGCGTTTCTCCAGACCTCGATTGGCGGGCACTGATGGGCAACGTGGATGCGTGGGGCGCGGAGCGGTTGCTCTTGCTGGGCGTCCGGCTCGCGCACGATCTGCTAAGCGCGCAACTGCCCGATGAGATGCTCGCCAGAATCGCGGATGAACCGGTGCTCGAGCCGTTGGCGGCGCTTGTCGCCGAGCGGCTTTGGAAAAGCCTCGAGCGTTCACCGGGCATCCTCGAAACCGCGTCGTTTCATTTGAAAATGCGGACCCGCTGGCAAGACAAGCTGCGGTATTGTCTGCAAAACACGATGGTGCCTACCGTCGGGGAGTGGAAGTTGATTCCGCTGCCGGAGCATCTGTCGTTCTTGTATTACCCGATGCGTCCGCTCCGGCTGATCGGCGCCTACAGTTTGGAATTGTTGAAGCGGTTGTTCACGCTGCCTTAAGGGCTCTGGTGCGAAATTGCCGGGTGGATTCTGGGTAAGCATCACATGAACACCACTCGCCAAGCCAGCATCCGAACGGCAATAGTCGAGGTGTGAGCGAAAAGCCAAGAGAAGAGCGGCG
>JALYXS010000152.1 GCA_030946965.1 Acidobacteriota bacterium | reverse complement strand
TGCAACTGCAAGAGCTGCGACATCCCCCAGCACGCCAAGAAATTCGGCGAAGAATTAGCGGCTCTGCGCTATGACGACGGTGGCGCGGTCGATCAAGTAGACGTCGTTGCCCATAGCATGGGCGGATTGATTGTCCGCGCCTACCTTGCGGGGCAAAATAGCCTTGGCAACTTCGCCCCGCCGCTCGATCCCAAGATCCGCAAAATTGTGTTTGTGGCGACTCCGCAATTCGGTTTGCTCTCGCCCGTAATCGATACGGAAACGGACCAGTTGCAGATTGGCAGCCGCTTCATTTGGGATCAATCGATATGGAATCAAGGGACGGACGATCTGCGGGGCATCGACGCAGTGGCGATTGCGGGCAATGGCGGCAGTTCCCACAATAACGGCGGATATGACGACGGAATCGTTCCCATTACCAGCGCCGCTATCTCCTTCGTGGCCGACCCTTCCCGCACGCGCGTGATTCCGTATTGCCACAACGGGGGATTTCCGTTCGTGATTAATTGCCGGCCGAACGCGCCGGCAATCGCGAAAATGGATACGCCGATGCACCCCACCGCGATCGTGGTGCGCTCT
This sequence comes from Acidobacteriota bacterium, assembly GCA_030946965.1. Taxonomy (GTDB): domain Bacteria; phylum Acidobacteriota; class Terriglobia; order Bryobacterales; family Bryobacteraceae; genus JALYXS01. Next base: position 3,041 of record JALYXS010000152.1, on the reverse strand, counting down.
TTCCTGGCGGATTCGCCGGATTGGCGCGGCGTGGGAAAATCGGCGGCGGAAGATCCGGTTCTTTCGCGCAACGGGGGTCTGATCACCGATATCCGCGACTCTTCCGATCGTGAGCTTGCATTATCGGGGGTGAAGGCCGATCCGTACACGTTCTCATCGAATGCCGCGAATGTCTACTACCGCGAATTCATGATGCCGCAAACTTACTCTTTGCTGTATCAGGGCAACCCGTCCGTGCAGGTTGCGCTGAATGTGCCGGGCGGCGGGATTCGCGCCGTGCCCGTAAAATTATCGCCGGTAGTGGTGCGCATCTATCCTTCGGCGGCCGCATTGAACGCCTTGAGCCTTGCGCCGGGCATGTTGATTTCCGCGTATGGAACCGGACTCGCGAATTCAACGGTTCTGCTGAACGATGCCCCGCTGCAAGTTTTGTACAACAGCGATGCGCAAGTTAACGCCGTGCTACCCGCCGGCACGACGGGACTCGCGAAGCTCACGATCCGCAACCCGAAGGGAGAGCATTCGCAAAACGTGGTGATTGAACCGGCGGTCCCGGCCATCTTTTCGCAAGATGGATCGGGAACCGGAGCGGCGGCGGCCACGGACGCCATTACAGGTGCGCTAATCGGAACGCAAAACCCCATTCATGCGGGACAGTTCGTGGCGCTCTATGCGACTGGTTTAGGCGATACGCAGCGGCGCGGCAGTCTCGATTACGCCAATGCGACGCCTTCGGTGACCATCGGCGGAATACCGGCCAGAGTACTGTTCGCGGGGCGCGCCCCCGGATTCACCGGTCTCGATCAGATTAACGTAGAATTGCCGGCCGGAGCGGCGGGCAACAGCGCAGTTGTCTTAACCGTCGGCCACAAGACCAGCAACGCGGTGACGCTCGCAATTCAGTAAGATCGGTTAGCGATTGTGGGAAATCTCCTCCTCTTCCTGTGGCTGGCTCAAGCAGCCGCTATCGCCGGCGAGCAGCCGAGTATCGAAAGGGCAATGGCGTTGGTGTCGGCTGGCAATCTAGAAGCGGCGGCCGCGATGCTGGGAAACTTGGAGATTCGCAATCCGAGCGACCCCGACCCCGCGTATCGCCTCGGGCTGGTGCTGTTGAAGCAAGGCAAACTGGACGATTCCCGCCGGCACCTGGAACTGGCCGCAAAGCTCGCTCCCGAGCGGCCGTTAATTCAGGCCGCGCTGGGCGTTTTGCATAACTCGCTCGCCAAGGCCGCCGCGGCTCGAAACGATGCCCCTGCCGCTGCAAAGGAGTTTCAGGAAGCCATCCGCCTGGACCCTACCCGCTCCAATTATTACGTCGATTTGGCCCAAATTTTGATGGATCATGAAACCCCCGAACCGGCCGAAGTCGTGCTCCGCAATGCCCAGGAGCGTTTCCCCGGGAACTCGGAAGTGCTGCGGTTGCTTGGGCTGGCCGATTATGCCCAAGGGAAAAATCGGGAGGCTTTAGATGCTTTTCTGCAATCGATCGACGCCGATCCCGATTCGGAGAGCGGGTATGCTTCGCTCGAAGTGCTTTTGCCGGACGCCGGACAGCGGCTGCCGGAGATCGCCGCCAAGCTGCGCAATTTTTCCCAGCGGCATCCCGCGAGTCCGATTGGCCCTTTTCTGCTGGCCCAGACCATCCCGGAACAAGCCCCGGAACAGGCTGAAGGGCTTTTGCGCCGGGCACTCCGCGCGGCTCCGGACTTTTGGCCTGCCTGGTTCGCAGTGCACAAGCTGCTGAAGGCCCAGGATAAGTGGGACGAGGCCGAAGCCGCGCTTAAGAAAACCATTGAGCTGAATCCCGATTTCGCTCCCGCGCATTACGCCTTGGCCGAATGTTACAACCGGAAAGGGGATCGCGCGCGCGCCGCACGGGAACGCGAACTGCACCACCAGTTATTAGCCCGGCAGCGTGACGCCGAAGAACGGCATCGGGCGCAGGCTCCGCGGCTGGACTATACCGTCGCGGATCATTGAGAGGCCGGCACGGGCTGGAACGGAGTAGTCTTCACGATTCCTTTGCCTTCTTGTATCCGGATACACTGATTCGCGGCTGCACTGCCCAGCCTTTCGATTGATCCGCTCGGCCATCGAATCTCTATCCGATCGACTGCCGTTGCGGCGCCCAGTCCGAAATGAACGCGGAAGTCGCTCTGCGAAGCGTAGCTGCCGCCGCTGCGAACTTCATCGACCTGGCGCAGTTTTCCAGCCGTCACCGTAATCCGCGCGCCGATCGCACTCCGGTTGGACTTGGTTCCCACGGCGTCGACTAGAATCGCGTTGCCCTTGGGGCCAAAGTTTTTCAACAAAGACGGCCGCTCGTTCATATTGACGATCAGGACTTCCGGCGCGCCATCGCCATCCAAATCTCCAGACGCAAGGCCGCGCGATACCGCGGGGAAGGACAATGCAGCTCCGGCCCGGCCCGCGATTTCACGGAAAGCGCCGTTCCGCAAATTCCAGTAGAGAGTCTTGGGCTGGCGAAACTCCTCGCCAAATGCCCCGCTCGCCAGTTCAGGATAAATATGGCCATTGGCCATGATGATGTCCTTCCAACCGTCTTGATCGATATCGAGGAAATTGACGCCCCAGCCAACTAACCGGGTGCGGACGCCGAGGCCGCCCGGATAGGTTTGGTCGTCGAAGTAGGCGTCCCCCTCGTTGTGATAGAGCGTGGGAGTCTCATCGATGAAGTTGGTTTTTACGATATCGATTCGCCCGTCGTTATCGTAATCGCCCGCGGCGACGCCCATGCTGCCTTGCTCCTGGCCATCCGGCCCGTACGCCGCGCCGCGTTCGACGGCGATATTCGTGAACGTGCCGTTGCGATTGTTCCGGTATAGAAGACTAGGGCTCGAATCGCAGGCCACGTAGATGTCGGGCCAGCCGTCGTCGTCGAAATCGGAAGAGACCACTCCAAGGCTGTAGTGCAGATCGGAAAAAGCGGCGCCGGCCTTGTTTGTCACGTCAGTGAACTTCTGGCCGCGCTCGTTGCGATACAGAAGATTGTGGCCGCCGGGATATCCGCGAGGACCGCA
>JALYXS010000144.1 GCA_030946965.1 Acidobacteriota bacterium | reverse complement strand
GGAACTTTAAGGATCTCTTGCTCGCGACGGCCGAAAGCCCCGCGATGCTGTTCTACCTCGACAATTTCCAATCCGTTAGCCCCGATGCCGTTCCCGTCAAGGCGCGCAAGAAGAATGCGCGGGGACTGAACGAGAACTACGGGCGCGAGCTGATGGAATTGCACACTCTGGGCGTGGACGGCGGTTATACGCAGCACGACGTGACTGAAGTTGCGCGGTGCTTCACGGGATGGACCATTCGCGAGCCGCAGCGCGGCGGAAGTTTCCAATTCAATGAACGCGCGCACGACAAAGGCGAGAAGGTGGTTCTGGGCCATGTGATTCCAGCGGGCGGCGGCATGGAAGACGGGCTTCAGGTTATCGATATTCTGGTGAACCACCCTTCCACGGCGCGCTTCATATCGAAGAGTCTGGCCATTCGATTCGTTTCGGACACGCCGCCGGCTTCGCTGATCGACAAAATGGCGAACATGTTTTCGGCTACTCATGGCGATTTGCGGGAAGTGATGAAGACGATGATCTTCTCGCCCGAGTTCACCTCCAGGGAAGCGTGGCGCGCGAAGTTCAAAACGCCTCTTGAAATGGTGGCGAGCGCCATCCGTGCAACCGGGGGCGACGTGGATTACGCTTCCAGCTTGGCGCAACAATTGAACGTTTTGGGGGAGCCGCTGTATCGCAAGCAGGAGCCAACCGGCTATTCCAATAAGAACGCCGACTGGCTGAATTCAGCCGCGCTGCTGGCTCGCATGAATTTCGCGCTGGCGCTGACCAACAACAAAGTGCCGGGCGTAAAGGTGGATTTCGCGAAGCTCGATTCGAGCGGCGATCCGATGCGATTAGCCAGAACACTTCTGATGACGGATGTGTCCGGGGGAGCGCACGCGGCCATCGCTCAAGGTTTACAGGAACAGGCGTCAAATAAGGACAAAGGCTCTCCGGTGGCGCTAGCGGCGGCTTTGACGCTTGGCTCTCCCGATTTTCAGCGTAGATAATCGACGTAGGTAAGGTGAATGCAATGGGTTTGACACGCAGATTCTTCCTTCGAAATTCCGGTTTGGCAATGGTCGGCATCGGATCGGCGCTCGGCACCGCTCCGGTTTGGCTCGAACGCGCGCTCTATGCGGCGGACGCTCCCGCGCGGCGCAAGAAAATCCTTGTCGCCATTTTTCAGCGCGGGGCGGCGGATGGTCTCAACATCGTCGTGCCTCACGGCGAGCAGCGCTATTACGATCTGCGGCCCGGCATTGCGATTCCTCGTCCGGTTTCGGGCATCGCTCCCGAGGATGCCGCGATCGATCTCGACGGTTTCTTCGGCCTGAATCCCGCGCTCGCTCCGCTGAAGCCACTCTACGACGCCAAGCACCTTGCGATCGTTCATGCGGCCGGTTCTCCCGATCCGACTCGCTCGCATTTCGATGCACAGGATTACATGGAATCCGGTACGCCCGGGATGAAGGCGACTAACGACGGTTGGATGAATCGCGCGCTTCCAGCAGCCAGAGGTCCGGTCTCGCCCGTCCGCGCTATTTCGATGGGCGCGAGCCTGCCTCGCTCGATGCGCGGCTTGAACGACGCGCTGGCGATCGAGAACCTGAACAACTTCCAGGTTCGCGACTCTGGCGCCTCGAAGATCCTGCAATCTCTCTATGCGGGATCGAGCGACACGGTTTTGAATGGCACGGGCAAGGAGACTTTCGACGCAGTCTCCCTGCTGCAATCGATTCAGAAAAGCCCATACCAACCTTCCGCCGGCGCCATTTATCCAAAGGGACGGTTTAGCGATAGCTTGCGGCAGATTGCTCAATTGATCAAAGCGAACGTTGGCGTGGAGGTGGCATTCGCGGATATTGGCGGGTGGGACCATCACGTGAATGAAGTTGGGGCGAAGGCTTCGCTTGGGCCATTAGCCAATCTGCTGGGCGAATTTGGCGGGAGTCTCGCGGCCTTCTGGCAGGATTTGGGCGACCGCATGGACGATGTGGCGGTCGTGACCATGTCGGAATTCGGTCGCACGGCGAAAGAGAACGGAAATCGTGGCACGGACCACGGCCACGCAAACGTCATGTTTGCGATGGGAGGCGATATCCAGGGCGGTAAGGTCTACGGCAAGTGGCCGGGACTCGCGCGGGAGCAGCTCTATGAGGATCGCGATCTGGATTTAACGACGGATTTCCGCGATGTGCTCGGGGAACTGGTGTTCGGGCACCTTGGTAATAAGGCGTTGCACGGAGTTTTCCCCAGCTACACGGGCGGCCCGCGCGATTTCCGGGGACTGCTGCGAGCCTGAACGGGCTGGGCTGGAGTTTGCCGCGCCGCAGGATTCCAGCGTCTCTATCAGGCGGCCCACGGCGTGGCGCACTTCATAGCGATCCTCAAAACAGCGGACGCCATTGCGGCGCATGACCGAAATTTCCGCCGCCGGAGTATCGAGCCAGGCGTGGAACATAGCCGCTGTCGCGGGCACATTATTTTCACTCACAAAAGCGGCGCCGTCCGCAATGATTTCCCGCCAGATGTTTACGCGCTTTGAAATCGCCACCGGCACTCCGCACGCGAGCGCTTCCACTACCGAGACGCCGAAGTTTTCGGAATGGGAGCAGAGGGCGAACAGATCGGCCGACCGCATCGCCGCCCACTTCATCCCGCCGAGCAGCGTTCCGGTCCAGGTAATTCGGCGGGACATGCCCAAGGTGGCCGCCAAAAGCCGCAAATCGATCGAATCTTCAGTCTGGGGACCCGCTAACACCAGATGCAAGCTAGGATCTCGCGGCGCGCACTCCGCAAAGGCTCGTAGAAGTATTTCGCAGCCCTTCTTGCGGTGAATTCTACCCAGGAAAAGTACGATGCGCTTGCCGCGCAATTCTGGAAATCGATCGTGCAATCGCGATATCTCGCCCGGTTCAGCGGGCGGAGGCGCGCCCGTGCCATAGGAAACCACGCGCGACTTGCATTTGAACGGCGCGAACGAGAGAGCCGCGAGC
>JALYXS010000067.1 GCA_030946965.1 Acidobacteriota bacterium | reverse complement strand
CCAGCCGCCTTTGCAAGGCTGCCAATTTCGGCATCTCCTCCCGGCAGGGCTGGCACCACGTTGCCCAGATATCGACTAGCAGGACTTTCCCGCGCCCCGAATGAAGAACCCGGTCGAACTTTCTTTCGTCGAGCGGAATCAGATGGCCTGCCGCCAGCAGAAATAGTAGACCCGCGAGGCTCACCGGCGAACGCGCTTGATCGTGCAGCCAAACGCCTTCGTCTCTGGGTCCGTAACGCTTTTGCCTGCGAGGACCGCGTCGAGCGCCAAACGCAATCCTTGTTTATGAACACGCGCGGGGTTCTGCGAATCGTCCATGGCGCCGTGGTAACGAACCGCGCCCGAACGGTCGATCAGGTAAGCTTCCGGGGTCATTTGGGCGGCGAAACGATCGGCGGCCGCGTTCCCAACGTCCCGATAAACCGGAAATGGGAAACCAACCCGCTTGGCGTGCTCCAAAACTTCGGTTGCGGGCTCGTTTTGGTTGGCATTCACAAAGATGAACTTTACGCCTTTGGGCGAGTAGTCCCGGTAAACCTCTTGCATCCGCTCCGTATAGGCGTTCGAAACGGGACACCTCGCGGAAAGGAAAACCACCACGGTCGTTTCGCCTTTAAGCGCCGAAAAGCTCCGGGGCGATCCATCGGGGTCCTGGACCGTGAAATCCTGCCCGAAACACCCGAAACATGCGGCCAAAGCCAACCAGATCGGGAAAGATTTCATCCCGCGCCTATTTCTTCAATTGCAGATTGATCACGGCCTGCTTGCGGTTATCGAACGAGCTAAGCGTCTTGGTGCCACTGGAACTAGCGTTCACATCCGCCTTCAGCTCATAATCCACGTCGGGACTGAGGCCGTTAAAATAATAATCGCCGTGCTCTTTTGTGATAAAAGAACGAATTTGGAGGGTCTTGGTATTTTTTAATTGCACGACGGCCCCATTTACGACTCCACCGTTCGCATCTGAAACAATCCCTTGCACGGCTCGAACATTGCCTTCGTCGCCTTTTTTTGGCGATTGAGCAAACGCTCCCGCGACGGACATCATCGCCAACAGCACCAGCCACCCCCACTTGGTACGCCTGCTCATTTTATGGACCTCTCCGAAGAGTAGGACGCTCCCAGGCGCAACCTCGTTTCGATGCGAGGTCCGGTGCCGGCTCACTTCCACTCGTCCTCGGCCTCTTCTTCCTCTTCTTCTTCGTCCTCGTCTTCGTCCTCGTCGTCTAGATCTTCTTCCTCATCCGCATCTTCGTCTTCGTTTGCTTCGAGTTCGAGAGGATTTTTGCCCAGAACCTTCAAATCGGCCCCGCACTCGTCGCAACTGATGGTGTCGCCTTCGTCGACTTCCTCTTCTTCAACGTCGATTGCGCCTTCGCATTCGGGACAGGTGACCATAGCTCCTCCTTCGGGTTAAATACCGTTATACGAAACTTTTCCCTGATTTCGATAGCAAGTGCTAGGCCTTCGCTTGCGCGGCTCTTCGGCGGCGTGTGGTCGACGGTACAATGCCCCGCAGCCGGAGCAGCACGAAAAGCTGCGAGCGATGCTCCAATTCGTGTTCCTTCGCGAATTGAAGCAGCTCCAGCCGGGTAACACGCTGGCCGTCGAAACGGGTAATTTCCCGCGCGAAAAATTCGGGGCTTCTCAAGGCGAGCTCCGCGGTCCTGGTGTTCAAGGATTCTTCCAGAGCGCCGGCCAGCGCGTCCGGCTGGGCATCCGCCGGCAATGGGTGAATGTACTTGTGTCTCATCTGCCGGAAATCGGGCGTGGCAAGGTTGTCGACGCCGTCGAGCAGGACGCCGGTAAGCACGTAGCCCACGTCCAGGATGTGGCGAGCGATCTCGCGAAAGCTCATTACATCCGGAATGGGATGTTCGTCGAATGAGGACGCCGGAAATTCATTGACGGCATGAATCGTATCTTGGCGAACAACTTTCCAGGAATCGAGTACTGTTTGGGTTCTCACCATAGTTTTTTATTGTACTGGGAGAGGCACAAAAGCCTAGGGTTTTGTACGATAACTGCCGTCTTCCGATTTCTCGCGGTGCGCCGCATGGCAGGCGGCGCAACTGGCGCCGAGCGCCTTGAAGCTCACGGTCGCATCGCCCGTGCCGCTCGCGATATCGTTGGAAGCCGCTTGCGCATCCTTGGCAAGCTTCACGGCGCCGGCCGTGTTAGTCTTAGCCCAAATCTCCTCGACCTGTTTGAAGATGCCGGCTAGATGGCGCGCGTCTTTAGCTGCGTCGTCCTTCATGCCGCCATCCAGATTCTTCTTCAGAGCTTTCATTTCCGCGCCCGCGTTTTTCATTAGAGCCTGTTGCGGATCGCCTTCTTGCGCCCATGTCAGCGCTGTCAGGCCGCCGAGCAGACATCCTGTAACCGCGAAATTTCGGAGTTTCATATTCCTGGAATTATGGCAGACTGCGCGGACGTCATTGAAGCGATCCATCGAAGGGTCTCCTCGTAAGATAGGACTCCGCGAACGGCCCCCAATCTTTGAACCGCCAACGCAGCCACGGCGTTGGCGAATCGCGCCGCCTCGGTGAGCGACCCACCGCGATGCAGCACCGCCAAAAATCCCCCGACAAAGCAGTCGCCCGCGCCGGTCGTATCCACCGCCACGACGTGAAACCCCGCCACGATTTCGCCGCCATCGATAAGACAGCCTCTCTCGCCAAGCTTGACGATCACGTGCCGCGCGCCCATCGATTGCAGCGCGCGCGCGCCCTCGGCGGGATCTTCGTGTCCCGAAAGCAGCCGCGCTTCCTCTTCGTTAAGAAAGAGAAAATCCGTGAACGGAAGACTAGGGGCGAGCACCCGCAGCCACTCTCCGTCATGATCCCATTGGGTGTCGACTGACGTGGTCAGCCCGGCAGCGCGCGCGCTTTTGAGGATTCGCGGCGCGGCGGATCGCAAGTAGCGCATGCGATATACCGCCGCCAGATGAAAATGTCCACCGGCCGCCGGCAATTCGAGCGGTTCCTGAAAATCTTCCGCGCTGGCGCCCAAGTGGTAGAGCAGGGCGCGCTCGCCTGCCTGATTCACCAGCGATATCGCGGTAGACGTAGGGGCGTTGGTGAATTGCAGCAAGCGCGTATTCACTCCGGCTTCTTCCAAAATCGATATCAGCGATCCGGCCGCCGAATCTCGCCCCACCAGGCCGATCACTTGCACCGACACGCCCAGCGTGGCAAGCGTGTAGGACGTGGTTCCCGCGTTACCGCCGAGGTGCTGCTCCACTTCTTCAATTAACGATGTAGCGCCCCAACGCAGTGGACTCTCGACGGGCCTGGCGAGGATATCGAGCACCACGTTGCCGCAAACCACGGTAAGGGGCGGCACTACAATCCCCCCGCGAGATTTTCTATAAAGCCTTTTCGAACCGTCCAACGCCCAAAGACCTTTTCGCCTTCCCGCCGAAAGGCTCCCGATGCAAAAATTTCGCGCAGATCCCCCGGAGGACCTTTCAACATCGCCGTGACTTTTTCGAGTTGAGCCGTCAGCGCCGCGGCATCTTTCAGCGAACGGCAGACTGCTTCGAGCCGCGCCTCGAAAGTCTGACCTTGCGGACCGAGCGTGATCGTCACGTTTTCCGCGGCGTTCATGTCGGAAGTAAACAAACTGTCGCCGGCCGGCTGCTTGCTTCCACTTTTCAAAGCGCTCGATGGAATGGAAAGCCAAACTGGTTGGGAAGAAATCTGGATCGCGCGCTGGGGGCCCGGCGCCTTCAACCGCGAGGCGGCCAAGTCGTCGCCTCCCACGGCCAGCGCCATCAAATCCTGCCGCAAAGGCATAAATGAAATTCGCCGGGCGGGAGTGCTGCCCGTCATCCGGCAGAGATCCCCGTAGCAGCTGCCGCCTTGCAGCTTCGCGTATTCCGCCAGTTTTCGCCAGTCGAAGCGGCCGCCGATGAGGAAGAACGTCCCGTCCGGCGCGAACGCCACGAGCGCGAAATTGAGATCGCGCTTGTAATCGAAGTGCGAATTACGGACAAACGTCTGGTATTCCGGCTCTTCGGGCACTTTCGATTTCGAGAGCAAATCGAGAACGCCGCCCCTTCGCAGCGCCGCGAAATCGACGCTCAAGACCACGGCATCCTTAGTCGGCAGGCGGCTCAGCAGCACTGCGGGCTTGTCCAGTTCCCGCTCCCTCTGGAGGTTTCTCCACCCGTAGAATGCAGCCGCAAAAAATACGATCGCAAGAACTAAAGGAACGTGCCGCCTCAACATTGAACCCGCAAGATTACACCGCGACCGCGCTAGCCGCCAGCCGCGACTCTTTCCATAACTCCACGTATGGCTGAAGGTCCCGCATCATGTCGCGGAACTGCTGAAGGGTTAGCGACTGCGCGCCATCGCTGACCGCCTTTTCCGGACACGGATGCACTTCGACGATGATGCCGTCCGCGCCGATCGCCACGCCCGCCCGCGCCAACGAGGGCACCAGGCTGCGCTTGCCCGTCGCGTGGCTTGGGTCCAGAATCACCGGCAGATGGGTAAGCTCATTCAGAACCGGTACGGCCGCAATGTCGCACGTATTCCGCGTGGCCGTTTCGAACGTGCGGATGCCGCGCTCGCACAGTATGACGTCGGGATTGCCATGCGCGGTGACGTATTCCGCCGACATCAATAATTCCTTGATGGTCGAACTCATTCCGCGCTTCAGCAGAACGGGACGGCCGCAGCGCCCCAGTGTTTTCAGGAGCGCGAAATTTTGCATGTTACGCGCGCCAATCTGCATGATGTCGGCGTAGTCGGCCACCAGTTCCACGTCGCGGTCGCTCATCACTTCGGTGATGATGGCCAGCCCGGTAGCTTGCCGGGCTTTGGCGAGCAGCTTGAGACCTTCCAGTTCGAGACCCTGAAAATCGTATGGCGAAGTACGGGGCTTGAACGCGCCGCCCCGTAAAATCTTCGCGCCCGCCGCGGCGACTCCTTCGGCGGTTTCCATGATTTGCTTTTCCGATTCAACGGAGCACGGGCCGGCCATGACGATGAATTCATCCCCGCCAATCTCGATATTATCGACGCGTATTTGCGTCCGGTCGGGCTTGAATTCTTTGCTAACGAATTTGTAAGGCGCTGAAATCCGCATGGCTCGTTCCACTCCCGGGGTCGCTTCGATGGATTCGAGCGCGGCCGTCACGTCCCCCGTTCCAACGACGCCGATTACGACGCGCTCTTCCCCCTCGATCGAATGCACCTTATAGCCGTATTCGCGAATGCGTTCACAGACGTGTTCGATCTCGGCGCGGCTGGCGTGGGGTTTCATGGAAATAATCATCGGCTTCCCGTCCTTTCCTCAAAAAACGAATTCTGTAAAAAACAAAAGGCCCGCTCTTTCGAGTGGGCCGGCTGGAAACTACGTCGCGGTTTAGACCAACGCCACTCTACAGGATTGGGACGAAGCCCCAAAACCGGCACCAAAACGAGTTGGCGTAAGTGTACGGCATCAAATTGGAAGTATAAGCCAGGATCGAGGGACAGTGCAAGCGGCTCTTCTGAAGGGGCCACCCGCCCGCGTGCACGACATCGAAATACCGGAAACACTAAATCGGTGAATTTCGAGCAAAGCCAAGCGGACCTATACCTACTGTCGCTACCGCGGAATCGGTATAAAGGTTGCCTAAGCCGCGGTTTCGGTAAGCGCTTCCTGGCAGACCACGCAATAATTCGCCCACGGAATTGCGCTCAACCGGCGATCTGGAATGGGTTCTTCACAGGAGAGGCAGACTCCGTAATGGCCGGTTTCGATTCGATCCAGCGCCGCGTCGATCAGGCGGAGCCGGGAGTGATCCAGATTGTTTAGCCGAAGCGAAACGGATTCCTCGTTGGCGAGTTGCGCCTGATCGTCTTCGTTCACGGGACCGGTCCGGGGGGATCGATCGATCTTCGAACCAAGCCCGGTGAGAACGTCGTTCTTTTTTTCAAGCAGTACGTTGCGGTAATCGTTCATAATAGGCGGCCAAAAGGCCGGATTGACGAAGAAGTGACGAAGACGGAGAAAAAATCTCGGAAATATTTTCCAAAATTGACGCACGGGCTATGTCTTTGAAAGAATAGCCGCACTCGCCAAATGAAATTCGAACACTCCCAGAAGGTCAAAGGACTCCAGGCCAGGCTTCTGGGTTTCATGCATGAGCACGTTTATCCGAATGAGAAGCGCTTCCATGAACAGATCGCGCAAGGCGACCGCTGGAAACCTTCTCCCGTAATCGAGGACTTGAAGCCGAAGGCCCGGGCCGCCGGGCTTTGGAACTTATTCCTTCCCGATAGCGAATTCGGCGCGGGCCTGACGAACGTGGAATACGCGCCGCTGTGCGAAATCATGGGCCGCTCGTTCATTGGGCCCGAGGTATTTAACTGTTCCGCGCCCGATACGGGCAACATGGAAGTGCTGGCGCGTTACGGCTCGCCGGAGCACAAGAAGCAATGGCTTGAGCCGCTGCTCCAAGGCGAGATTCGCTCCTGCTTCTGCATGACCGAGCCGGACGTGGCTTCCTCGGATGCAACGAATATCCAGGCGAGTATCGCCCGCGACGGCGGCGAGTACGTAATTAATGGACGCAAGTGGTGGAGTTCAGGCGCGGGCGACCCGCGCTGCAA
>JALYXS010000053.1 GCA_030946965.1 Acidobacteriota bacterium | reverse complement strand
GGCCGGTGTTTCATTCACCGTGATGTTTTGGCGAACCGCACCGGGTGTCAGGGTTGCGTTCACGGTCACGTCGCCGCGCGTCTGCACGACGATGTTTTCCTGCACGAACACACCGAAGCCGGTCGCTTCGATTGTGACCGAGTAAGTACCCGGATCGACAAGGTCGAACAGGTACAGACCGGTGTCGCTCGTCTTGCGGACCGTCTTGATTCCAGTGTTGACGTTGAGCAGCGTCACTGCGGCGTCAGCGATCACCGACTTAGTTTGATCGGTTACGATACCTTCGATTCGCCCCCGGTAGTCCTGAGCGGTGGCGGTAATAACAAGAAAAAACAGCGAAACGATCAACAGCGAAAGTTTGTGCCTCATGGCAGCTCCTAATTTGCGGTTTTAGCCGCTTTATTCGAGACTACGCCAGGTCACGAAGCGCCTACGAAGACCGGCCCGAATAACCATGGATCTCCCCCGCTTCTATATGGCGCCTTTGGGGAATGTCAAAAGGAACTTTATCTCTTTTTGATCTTCTACACAAGTTTTTAAAATTTCTCTCTCCTAAGGAACTCATCCGGCGTTCTCCAATGGTGTCAGCTGAAAGCCGAGGGCATGGGCTTTGGCTCGGAGTTTGTTTTCCTGCCGCTTGAGGTACCGGAGTTGGTCTGCGGCAAAACGCGTATCGTCGAATTCCTGCCCGGTGGTCACCAGGTGGAAGATGATGCGGGCGAGTTTGTGGGCGGCGGCGGTGATGGCTTTCGGTGCGCTCAGCGGAGGCTTCCCTGGCGAACGAACTTCGTGGATGCGGATGGCCGCGATACGCCCTGGAAACTTCTTCACGAGTGCTTCCATGCGGGCAGGCGTGTCTTTCGCAATGGGATCGAACAGGCACGTGCCTTTGAAAAATTCAGGCGAAGGCTCGTGCGCGAAGACATACTCAAGCTCTCGATGGTCGTCTTGATACGGTTCGGGATGTACCACGACGACATGATCGATTCCAGCCTGGCGCACAAACTGAATGTAGTCGTCGAACGATATCGACGGCGGCTTGTAAGGCGCATGGGGATGGTATGGGAAATTCTTTTGATCGGGAAGAAACAAGTGAACGTGCGTGTCGATGAGGGGATGCGGCTTGCTCGCCAACAGGCGCGGAGCGGCCGCGCCGAATAGCAATCCACGCCGTGTCATTTCGCAAGTCTCATTTGGCGAGCACCGGGAAGGCGGTGATGCGCAGTTTGGCGGCTCCGTAAGGAATCAGCGTCAAATTCTCCAGCCCTTGTTTACTCTTCACTGGGGATTGGGGTAGCGGCCCGGCCGAGCCGTCCACCAGCTTCCACTCGGGTATCTTCCGGCCCTTCACCTGTAATTCGATGGGAGTGCCCTCCGGCGTGAAAGGGTTTTCGCCCATCGTCCGAACAGAAAGAGTGATCGAGCGCGCGGGATCGATTGGATCTACTGCCAGGCCATAGTTCCATGCCGATTTTGAATCGACTTCCCAATCCGCCGTTTCGCCTTTGTCCCGCAGCTTCTTCCACTTCTCGCCCATTTTCAGCGCAAACACCAGGGGTCCCCGCTCGATTGCAATTGAATTTCGATACCATCGCGATGCGCTAAGCGGCATCGGAAAATCAATTTCGACCAAGTCGCCTTTCCGCCATTCGCGCGAAATCGTAAAAAAACTCGCTGGATGGATCTGCCGCTGCTTGAAACCATTCACCGCGATCGAGACACCGTACGTCCATCTCGGAATTCGAAGTTGCAAAGGAAATTTCACCGGAGTTTCTGGATTCATCGAGAGTTTAATTTGCTCGCGAAATGGATACTCAGTATCTTCCGTAAGCGAAAGCTTGACGCCTTGAACTGTCGTATGCACCTCGCTGGGCGCATAGGCGATTGCCGTGAGGCCGCCCTCGCGGTTCGCCATCCATAACGCTTCCGTGAACTTCGGCCAGCCTTGATGATAATTGGCCGTGCAGCAACCGAAGTTCGGTTCCAAACCGAATAAATTCGATTCCGGGTTATTGGTGGTCCACTCGCGCGGATTGATGTCCGCCAAAACTTGATTCGGCTGCTGATCGTATTGATGCGCCCACATATCGGAAGTGATTGCCGCGGGCAGCGGATTGAAAGCGATCTTTTCGAGCC
>JALYXS010000039.1 GCA_030946965.1 Acidobacteriota bacterium | reverse complement strand
GTAGAGCGCGGGCAGGTCCGCCTCGCTCACCCAGCGCAACACCAGATTCTGTTCCACCGTGCTGCGGATGGTTTCTTTGACATACTGCCGCGCCATGTCGGCTACGAGACGAAGCTGCGGAGCGGTGATATCGCCGAGCGGAAGCGCAATCGTGACCGTGGCGTAGCCGGCCTGCCGCTGCCGGTAGACATTCGTCCGATACCACTGGTCGAAACCCTCGGGATGAGCCACCCCGATTTGCAACAGGGAAGGCGGCTTAAGAGCTTCTTCCGAATCGGTGGGAACGTCTTTCAGATAATCGGTCCAGCGCGAATCGTAAGGAAGGATTTCGCGCTCAGCCTGCACCAGACGCTTGAATTCCTCGATGCCAAGCTTGCTGACCAGGAACTTCAGCCGCGCGGTATTGCGATTTTTCTTTTCTCCCAGCCGCGCAAACACCCGTCCAATCGCTTGCGCCAGTGGAAGGATTTCTTCTTCGGGAATGAACTCGTCGTAGAGTTTGGCTTGCTGCGGCACCGGGCCCAGCCCGCCTCCAACCCATAGCTCGAAACCGCGCCGCGTGCAGCCATCCACTTCGCGCGTCATCGCGATTGCGCCGAAATCGTGCAGCCGCACCAGCGCGCAGGCGTTCTCTTTGCAGCCCGAAAACGCAATCTTGAACTTCCGCCCAAAGGTCTGCGCGTCGGGATGCCCCAGCATAAAATAGGCAATCGCCTTGGCGTAGGGCGTCACGTCGAAAGTCTGTTCGCGGCAAACGCCCGCAATGGGACACGCGGTCACGTTCCGCACCGAGTTGCCGCACGCTTCGCGCGTGGTGATACCGACCGAAGCGAGCCGCCGCATGATCGACGGAGTGTCGTCTATATGGATGAAGTGGAGCTGAATGTCCTGCCGGGTCGTCACGTGCGCGATGCCGTCCGAGTATTCTTCGCAGAGATCCGCCAGCATCTCCAGTTGCGCGGCGTTCAACCCTCCAAACGGAATCTTGATGCGCTGCATGCCCGGGGCGTCCCATAGCGTCCCCGGACCTTTGGTGTCCGTGGAAGGATATTCGAGCGTGCGTGTAATCTTTCCGTCGGAGCGCTGGCCGTTGTCGTAACGCTGCCCATATGCGCCGCGCCGCAGCCGCGTCTCGGCGAATACGCGGTCTTCAATCTTGCCCTGCTTTTTGAGCGCGATTTCGTGCTCGAACACGTCCAACTCCGCAGCCAGATGGGCCGGAACGGCATCGCCGAGCTTTGATTTCCATTGTGAATTACTTGCTTTCATGGCAATACCCCCAAGTATATCGGAATTAGGGAGATCGTACAAGCGGGCTTGGCTCGTGGGTATATTAGTTGTTGCCCATTTCCAGACGGCATTTTATTACCGGTTCAGCCCTCCTCGCTGCTTGCGGCAAACCCAAGGCCGGCAGAGTTGCCGCTTACGCTTTCATCGCGAGTGCGGACGACCATTCCGTTTCCATAATCGATCTTCGCCGTTTCCAAGCCATTCGTAAGATTGCCGTGGGCGCGCCTCCGGCCGGCGTTCTGGCCTGGCCCGGCTCGAGACGCGCGTTCGTATTGACTCCCGATAACGGAACACTGCTAGAAATCGACACGATTTCGCTCTCCATTCGCCGCAAGTTACGAACCGGAGGCACGCCCGTTCAAATGCGGATGCAAGCAGGTTCGATCTGGCTCCTGCGGCGCGATCCCCACAGTCTGGTGCAAGTGAGACTCGACAGTTTCAAAATCGTTTCCATTGTCCCGCTACCCGCCGCCCCATTCGATTTTGACTTAAGCGAGACTGCCGCCGCCATCGGCTTGCCGGACCGGCATGGGGTGGCGCTCGCTAACCTCGCAACCTCAAAGATTGAGCGCGTCACGGACATCGGCGCTGCGCCGCGGGTAATTCGCTTCCGTCCGGACGGGCGGCAGATCCTGACCGGCAACACGAGCGCGCGAACCATCACCGCGATCGATGCGCAAACCGGAAGCATTCTGGTGAATCTCCCGGTAACTGTTCAACCCGAGCGCTTCTGCTTTAAGGCCAACGGCGGAGAACTCTTCGTAACGGGAGCAGGCAAAGATGCCGTCGTAATCGTAAACCCGTATCAAACGGAAGTGAGCGAGACGATTCTGGCCGGCCGCACGCCGGGCAGCATGGCTGTATCGCGCGGCCCGGAATATTTGTTCGTGGCGAATACCGAAAGCGGCGACATCACGGTGATCGATATCGAAACGCGTTATGTGCTGGCGCAAGTGCCCGTGGGACAAGAGCCGGGAACGATCCTGATCACCGCCGACAGCCAATACGCGCTGGTGCTGAATCGCAAATCGGGCGATGTCGCCGTGATCCGGCTATCCTTAATCGGAAACCAAAGGACGAATAAAGCATTGGGATCGTTGGCATATTCGCACGGAGCGCCGCTATTCACGCTGATACCGGTGGGGTCGAAGCCTATTGCGGCGGCGATTTACGCGTTGTAATACGGCAAACGAGCTCCCGCGAGGCAACCGCTCCCGGCATTGTTGAACAGCTCCGGCCCCGCCTGCCAGGTGCGGAACGCTTGCTGCTTCGCCTCCGATACGCCGTGATCCAAGGTATTCCGCCGAAAACCTCGTGCGGCGATTGGTGGTAGGGTAGCGATTAATGAAGAATCGCTCCGTTCCGGCGGATACCGTGCTGCCGCACATCTTTTATCGGAACGTTGCCAACGCGATTGCCTGGCTAGGGGAGGTCTTCGGATTCACCGAACACTACCGCTACGGCGAACCCGGAGGGCCGATCGGTGCGCAGATGCATCTTGGCGATGCGTGGATCATGCTCAAGAGCGCGCGAGCTGGCTGTGCGAGCCCGGCGCAACTTCGCTATGGAACTCAGAGCTTAACCGTGTTCGTCGACGATGTTGACGCCCACTTCCATAAAACGCAATCGGCGGGCGTCAAGATTGTGGAAGATCTCCACGAAACCGTCTACGGCGAACGGCAATATGGAGTCGAAGACCTTGATGGCCATCACTGGCTCTTTTCGCAACACACTCGGGATTTGAGTCCTGACGAGTGGGGAGCGAAGATAGCTGGGCGCTGAGAAGACCTGCGGAAGATAACGTCCTGAACTAAGGGCGGAGAATCTTAACATGTTAAGTAGAACGTTCACTGCTAAATTACAAAAGAGTCTCAGCAAAGGGGGTTGGACTTATGTGGTCTGGCCTGATTCAGTTGAAGTTTTTGGGACGCGTGGTCTGGTTAAGGTGAGGGGCAAAATTGATGGTCATCCATTTCAAAGCTCGTTTATGGCTATGGGTGACGGCACGCATAAGCTGCCCGTAAAGGCAGACTTACGCCGAATAATCGGGAAAGAAGTTGGGGACGCAGTCACCGTGGTCCTGGAAGAGCGGATGGACAAAAGTGGATAGCACTTGTCAGCCAGCCATGTGGACCATATAAAGAGTGTACGCAACGGACCGTGCCGGGAGGTCGCCATGGCTATACAAGATAAAATCGACTGGTCGGAATACCCGTTAGTCGAAACGAAGCAGGGCGTGCAAAGTACCACGGGAACGCCATTTTCAACGGCAACACGGTGATTGAACGAGTGGCCTCGACACGTTCGGCGCGAACTTGGCCTATTAAGTTCTGGGCGCTGGTCCTCAAAAGGAAGACTCTAATGAAGCTTCTATCGACTTTTCTATTATTCGCCTACGGGCTGCTGATGGGCGCGAAGATTTTTCCTTATCCGTATGTTCAGAAGGATCTGCCAAACGGATTGCGCGTGGTCACGATCCCGACCGAATATCCGAACATCGTGGCGCTGGTAATCGTGGTGCAAACAGGATCGCGCAACGAGGTGGAACCAGGCAAAAGCGGGTTCGCGCACCTGTTCG
>JALYXS010000729.1 GCA_030946965.1 Acidobacteriota bacterium | reverse complement strand
TCCTCTGAGCGCAAGTGAGCCCCTGATCATACGAGTCTTGGACGCTCTTTTTGAAATCATCTCGAATCTGGCCATCATTGCCTTTTCGCGACTCCAGCGTCAGTCGTTTCGATTTGGCTTGAACGATTAAAACACGGTCGCCGAAACACACGAGAACGTCGATTTCACCGACCTTCCTCGCCTTCGATTCGAAAATATCCACGTTCGTGTGGACGCGCGCCTTGCCGAAAACGAGTTCGAGCCGCTCACGACAGTAGGTTTCCGTAAAGCGCCCTCGGTTTTGGCTTGCCGTGGACGCATAAGGCTTGTCAGCCACCATCCAGTAGAACGGGGATTCATAAATTGCTTCAACGAGGCTGTAGGACTGTAACAGAACGAATTCGGCATTGAATCTGAGCAACGGGGTCGCATTGGCTACATTGAAATCGTCAAGCGCGCGAAACGCCTCGTTCTTTTCGCCAGGTGCGAGAGCGAAAGCGTTCAGTATGGCTTCGACGCTTGGCTCTGCCAGGCCGGATGCCGCGGCAACTTCTCGCACGGAAAAGGTGTAGCCGGGGAGTATGCTCCACTGCTCCGGTGGAATCGTCGCCCTGTGGGCCACAGTGGCCATGAGCTTCTGCTCCTGCAGCCGCGCAATTGATTGAGCGACGGTTCTGGCGTCAAAGATCGAGAATCCCCTGTTCGCGTTCAACCAGGCGTCATCTGCTGCGTATTTTTGCGGCGCAAAATCGCGATATTGGAAGCTGTAGGCCGACTCCCCGGCATAAAAAATCACCTCTCGTAGGAACTCGCCCCGTCCGATTAGTTCGAGGTCCGTAACAGGCGCCTTCGCCCGTTCCGCTAGTGTGCCGGACATGGATGGAAGAAATGTCTCATGCAATTCTTTGAGCAAGGAGTCCGTGCGATCTAGCTGTTCTTGCACCACGGGCGCAGACGGCATTGTCCAGTCGATATCGCCCTGGATCATCAGGCCGATGAGCGTCGAAATCTCGGTGCGGATGAGGCGGTCGCGTGAAAACATCGGCAACATGTCCTTCGGGCTCATTTGTCCCGAATAGCGAACGATGTTGTCGCAAAAACTTAGGTAGGCGAGAACATGGACATAGCCCGCTGACCGGCACAAGGCTTTTAAGTCCGCGAATACTTCCGCTTCGGTCCTCATCACATAAACATGTTCGCGTGCAAGGTTGCCTGAAACAATATTCCCCCGGAAGTCGCCGTGGATCATTCTGGTACGCATGTCCGTTCGGAACCAGAGACCTCATGCCGGATGCCGAACCGATCTGAGCGCGGAGCGACCCAGTTCAGTGGCTCCGCGATAGAGAATTCGACGATCTGTAAACCTATGGTGACTTGGGACCTTTCCAGGATCGGCAGGATCACAACAAGCGCCTCCTCCGGCCGGGCACCAGTTCTATCCGGACCCATACTCGGCTATTGGTGAATGTGGTTGGAGTTGAGAGCCGATCACGCGGCATCCGGAAGGTGGCTGCCCGGCTCGAACCGGTTACATCCACGCTGACGGCGATTTTTTACCGTTCACCCGGAAGATAATCGGACTAAGATTTAAACTGACTCACTACAAGCTTACGGTTCGCGCACGGCGCGAAAGCCGATCATGCGGTGCGATTGGACCGAGGGCCACGCGGCCGATCGCGCATAGGTCCGCAGATCGAACGCATCTTCAAAAAATGTGCCGCCGCGCAACACGCGGTAGGCGCCGTTCTCCGGCCCTTGCGGATTCTTGCGCGGCGAGAACTGGTAATAATTGCGGCTATACCAATCCTGGCACCACTCCATCACGTTTCCCGCCATGTCGAACGCGCCATAGGGCGACACGTTGCTATGCGTCAGCACGCCGTCATGCTGACCTCTGTCATAGTATCCGGCTGGCTTAGCCGTGGCGAAATCGCTCCCACTCACATAGTTGGCATAGGAGTGATCGATATCGTTGCCCCACGGATAGCGTCGCTGGTCCGTGCCGCGCGCGGCCTTCTCCCATTCGGCTTCGGTGGGAAGCCGGTACTTTTTTCCGGTCTTCGCGCTAAGCCAGTTGCAATATGCCGTGGCCGAATCCCAATTCACGCCGAGCACTGGATAACTTTCATTGCCGGGGAACGCCCCGCCGTGGTTCTTGGCATCGGTCCAGTAAGGAACCTGATCCTTGGGGACAACCCGCTGCCCGGGCCAGAATTTGGGATCTTCATAACCGGGATCGTCGCGAAATTTCTTCCACTCGCCGTTGGTCATCTCGTACCTGCCGATGTAGAAGGCGTCGAGTTCGACTGAATGGACGGGGCGCTCACGCGATTGGCCATCGCCGAAGTTATCTCCCATCTTGAAGGAGCCGGACGGCACATAAACGTAATCCCCGTGCCCATCGTTGACGACGGGAGCCGCGGACAAAGCGAACAGCATCAGAAGACCGGCCATCATTCCCGGCCACCCGGAAGAAATCCATCCTGCTGAAGGAAATGCTGCAGGCGCGGCATCCAATCCGAAAAATTCCCGCTGGCGTAACCGCTGCCGAACCCGTGACGGCCCTTTTGATAGATGTGAATCTCGGCAACCGCTCCGGCCTTGGTCAAGTCCATGAACAGTTGCGCGGAACCGAGCGCGGCTCCTTTGTCCGCGGCGGCGGAGAGCAGAAACACCGGCGGAAAATCTTTCAGCGATTCTCCCGGCGTGGCGCGGCCCGGTCCGTACACCAACCCTAGATAATCCGGACGGGAGCTCATTTGATCGAGGGGGTCCGCCGAATGTGGATCGCCGGGGCCGGACGCGGCCGCGACTGAGCGTCCTAAATTCGATCCCGCCGAGAAGCCTATGAAGCCGACCTTATTCGGATCGAGCTTCCACTCGCCGGCGCGCGAGCGGACCAGTTGGATCGCGCGCTTTCCATCCACCACGCGAGCGTTCTCGGCATAGCGCGGCGAGAGCCGGTAGGTCAGGACGAAAGCCGCCACGCCCCAATCGTTGTAGCGCTCGGCGATGTCGATGCCTTCGCCGCCGTACATCAGCATGATGTTGGAACCACCGGGCGCGATGACTACGGCGCCGCCGTTGCCCGTGCCATCGGGCGGAAGAAAGACCGTGATGAATGGCTTGTCCAAAGGGCCGTCGTCGTTCGCGAAGGGAACCTTGCCGTCGCCCCAGAGGGGGATGTTGTAATTGACCTCGAGTTTCTTATCTCCCGAAGTTGCCGCCCGCGCGACCGGCACGCCGCCACATGCCCCACATGCAAGCAGAGCCATTGCCATCCATCTAGAAGTCACGTCGTTGTTCCTCGGCCGATGCCATAAGGCGCCAGCCATGCCAGCCCGTCCATTGTCTTGGCCGCCGGACGATATTCGCAACCAATCCATCCCGTGTACCCGAGTTCGTCCAGCAAGTCGAATATGTAATCG
>JALYXS010000724.1 GCA_030946965.1 Acidobacteriota bacterium | reverse complement strand
TGGTTGATCGCCGGGAAGGGCGCCGACGGCTTCGTTTCCGGCAACGGGCCCCAGCCCCGTGCCCCATAAAATCAGCGCCTCGCCGGGATTCGCGGCATGGTTCAACGCGACCAAACTGTAGTCGGCGAATGTCACAATACCCGGACCGCTGCCGGCGCTGTTGACGGTGTAGATGCCGAAATCGCCGCCGGTCACCTCGATCGGAGCCGTGGCGCCGGTTTGTCCATTTACAGTTACCGCCAATGTGCCCGTGCCGGTAGGCGTATTAGACGGAAGCACCGCGTTGATCTGCGTTTTCCCGGCATAGAGAATAATAGCTTGGGTAGTGGTTCCATTTACCGTTACGGCAACGGAGACTTGTCCGCCGGGAGTGATGGTGGGGAGGGGATAGTTGAAGCCGGATTCAGCCGGGTCCGGGCCCAGATTGTTCCCGAAAACGGAGAAGATCGATCCTTGCGCGATCGCGGAATCCGGCAGGCCGGGAGCGGCGTAGCTGGCCGAATTTCTTATCCCTCCGGCTGTAATGCTGGGGAGCTGCGCGGTCGCCGGAAACGCCGTGGCCAGCAGCGCGCCCAGAATCCATCCAATGTTCTTCATGTTTTTCGTTTAGACGCTAATCGATAAGAATACCCGATTGCGCGCGATGCGCCTTCGGGGCAGGGAACAGTATTCCCATAACTAGCCGCCCGGTGGTTCACCGCTCCGCGACGCGGCGCGGATGTCCTCAACATCGGCAAGGTCGCGTGTCCGTCCCGAAGCAAGTTTCGCGGCGATAAGATCGTCCTTCGAAATAAAGAACGCCTTGAGACCGCTTTGCGTGTCGATCACGCCTTCCACCCGTCTTTCCCATGCCGCGTCAAAATCGACGCCCGAATATCGGGAAGAATATCGACCCCGGCCGGGTCGTGTCCGAAGCGAAAAAGGCTGGCGCGATCGGCAAAATCCTCCGGGCGGATGTTTGGAGCGGCGCGCCAAACCCGGCAAGCGCCGCATACGTCGCTTGCGCGTTGGCAGGGTGCGCTTTTATGAGCAGGTCGATGTTGTTCGTCGCGCGGGGCTGCGCATGAAAGATGACAGCGTACCCCCACAATGAGGTATTTAACGCCATGGGCATGGAAGGCGGATAAAGGGTCTTTGTAATCTTGGTACATCCGGTTCCGGCTCCACGCCTTTCATGGCGTAAGCGGCACGGTTGATTTCCTCAACTGCGTCCATCCGCTCATGCACGGGCCGGCTTTGCCAGTACCGATATTCGTCAGCCTTCATTTCCTCGAAGCTGGCGTACCTGCGTAAGATCGGTTCCATGCGTTTCGCTTGTAGCATAGCCCAAGTGCCGCGGCAGCTGCGTCATGAAAACAGGCAATGACGGCGTAAAAGGGCGTGGCGCGCGGCGGACACTCTCCTCGCCCCGCTCCGCTTCCGGGGATTTCCCTCGCTCTAAAAGTGGATTTCGATGGTAGTATGCATAGGAGATTTCCGCTTGGTTGGAGGTATTTTCTTGACTGCCGCACGAAATTTGCTCGTTCTCTCGCTCGCTTTAGCCGGATTGCCGAACTGCGCCTTCAGCCAGTTTGTTTACCGGGTGAATGCGGGAAAAGACATTTCAGCCTATGCGCCGGACCCGGTCAGCCGGGAGCTGCAAGAGGTGAGCGGCTCGCCATTCGCGGCCGGAGCGAATCCCGTCAGCATAGCGGTCGACCCCGCGGCCAATTTCGTTTACGTCGCCAATGCCGGCTCGGGCGACATCTCGGTGTACGCGATCGATGCCTCAAGCGGAGCGTTGAGAGCGATATCGGGCGAGCGCTTCCCGGCGGGCTTGATGCCTTCCGGAGTAGCTGTCGATCCCACGGGCAGGTTCCTCTATGTCACCGATTCGGCGGCAGGCGGCGTCTGGGCCTACAGAATAGACCGCGAAAGCGGAGTGTTAACGGCCGTTCCAGGCTCGCCGTTCGCGGCGGGAAATAGCAGCGACAGCATCGCGCTCGATTCGACCGGCGCGTTCGCGTATGTGACCGGCGCGGGCGGCATGCGGGCTTTCCGCATCGATGCCGAATCGGGAGGATTGTCGCCCGTTTCAGGCTCACCGTTTCGCGCGGCGGAACTCCGGTCGTCGAGCCCCATGGCCGTGACCCAGAACACCTCTACCCTGCCGGGAATGCCCCTGGTAACGGCGTTCACCCCGGGCGCGCCGCGCAACAACTTCACCGCGGGCTATGGGATGCAATTCACGGTGGGAAACGCGCCGCTGTTTGTGACGGCGCTGGGCCGGATCTATATCTCGGGCAACGCGGGAATGCATGTAGTGAAACTGGTGCGCGTGAGCGATGGAACGGATGTTCCCGGCGGCTCGGTGACGGTTTCGCTGCCCGGCGGCGGCACGCCCGGACAGTTCGTTTACACGCCTCTGGCGAGTCCCGTGACGCTCGACGCTAACGCTTCCTATTACCTGATCAGCCAGGAGATCAGCGGGGGAGATCAGTTCTACGACGCTAGCCCGGTGACTGCCGATGGCCTAGTCTCGGTGAACAGCGCCGTGGTGTACTGGCCGGGGGTTGGCTTCCTTACCGTGGGGCGTCCCAATTACAGTTTTGGCCCGGTGAATTTGTTGTATAGCACAACAGCGGTCGCGCCGCCGGGCGTTTCGATTACCGCGCCGGCCGCGGGCGCGACGATCTCGGGCAACAACGTGACTGTGACCGCGACGGCGGCAGCAGCGGCCGGATTAACCATTGCCGGCGTGCAGTTTCAAGTGGATAACGTCAATGCCGGCGCGCCCGTGACCACCGCTCCTTACAGCATTGCGCTCGACACGACCAAGTTGACCAACGGGCCGCATGCGA
>JALYXS010000721.1 GCA_030946965.1 Acidobacteriota bacterium | reverse complement strand
ATTCCGCCAACCACTTCTTCCCGGCTTGAAAATCTTCGGGCGTCAACTCGTGTCCCGATTCCCGCCACTGCACCTCTACCTTCGCCCCGGCGCTCGCGAGCAATGCGGCTAGCCGCTCCGTCGCGGCAGGTGTCGCGATCGGGTCATGCCGTCCCGACACCATCAGGACCGGCGTCGCAGGCAGTTGGGGGATCGCCGACGGCTCAAAAGCGAACATCGAACGGAACAGCACCGCGCCCGCCAGCAGTTCCGGATGCATCAGCAATTCCACGGCGGCGATATTGGCCCCATTCGAATAGCCCAAAGCGAAAATCCTGGCCGGATCGAACGCATATTCTTGCGTAGCTTCGCGAACGAAATCCGCCAGCTCGTGCGCGCGGAACTGCACATCTTCCAAATCGAACACGCCTTCCGAAAAACGGCGGAAGAATCGCGGCATTCCGTGCTCCAAGATCTTTCCTCGCGGACTCAGTAGCGCCGCGCCGGGAGCGAGCGCGCGGCCGATCGGTAATAGATCGTTCTCATCGCCGCCGGTGCCATGCAACAGCAGAAGAGTAATGCCGGAACCCTTGCCCGGCACGAATTTGTGCGCGAAATCGGAAATCATTTTAGATCCCCCGGCAGCCGCAACTTGGGCAGGATCGCCTCTAACTCCGCGCGCCGGGGCTCTTCCCACGGCGGAAGTTTAAGGTGTGTCCCGAGCTGGCCGGCAGGTTCGTCGATCGCGAACCCGGGCGGATCGGTCGCGATTTCAAACAGCACGCCGCCCGGTTCGCGAAAATAGATCGAGTGAAAATATTCGCGGTCCAGCACGGGCGTCACATTGAATCCCCATTCGGTCAACTTCACGCGCCACTCCGCCTGAATTGAGTCCGATTCCGCCCGGAAAGCCACATGGTGAACCGTTCCAGCACCCATCGAACCGTTGCGAGCGTCCGGCTGGCAAACCAGATCGACAATCTTGCCGAGGCCCGTGCCGGGAGCGATGTACCGGAACCGGGTACCCTCCTGGCCGGCGAGTTCGAAGCCATAGATGCCGGTGAGCAACGCCGCTGTCTCTTCACAGCCGCTTTCCGATAAGGTGACGCTGTGAAATCCGCTAACTGCATGATCGCCTTCCCCGTCTGCCAAGGCAACCAACTCGAGGGCCATTCCATCGGGATCGGAAAATGTCAAAACCCGTTCGCCAAATCGGTCTTCGGGTTCCGCCACCTCGATCCCTTGCGAATTCAGGCGCTCAATCCAGAAGTCGAGCGAGCCCGCGGTCGTCGAGAACGCGGTGGCAATCGCCTGTCCCGTCCCGCGCCGTCCACGCGAAGTTCCAGGCCACGGAAAGAATGTCAGGATCGTGCCAGGCTCGCCCAAAGGGTTGCCGAAATAGAAATGATAGGTGCCGGGATCGTCGAAGTTGACCGTCAATTTGACGAGCTTCAGGCCGAGAACCCCGGTGTAGAAATCAAGATTGCGTTGCGGATCGGATGCAATGGCCGTGACGTGATGAATGCCGGGAATGATCATATGAATGCTTGGCGATGGTTACCGATGCTTAGCGATATCTTCCACGAAGTTGATTCAGCCGGATAACAAAAAGATCCAGGAACGATTGCGCGCCGTTCAACATTCCCACCTTCGAACCTTCCGCGTTGCTCCAGCGCACGGGAATTTCGAGCATGCGAAGGCCAAGCTTCCGGGCAATAAACTGCACTTCCACGTCGAAGCCGAAGCGATCGAGCCGCTGACGGCCGAAGATCGCGCGCGCTGCCCTCGAATCAAACAACTTAAAACCACATTGGGTGTCGGCGAAGTGCAAGCGCACAACCGCCCGCATCGTTAGATTGAAGAATTTTCCCAGGGTCTCGCGGTAAAACGGCTGGTGTATTTCGATCAACGATCGGTCGAGCGCGCGCGAACCGATAGCGCCAGCCGCCCCCGTCTGGCTCACGGCGTTCCAGAGCTTGTCCAACTCTTCGATAGGAGCGGACAGATCCGCGTCGGTGAACAGGGTCCATTCGCCGCGCGCCTTGAGCATTCCGTTGCGGACCGAATATCCCTTGTCGCGATTGCCAGGATTGCGAAGAACACGAATTCCAGAATGCGCGCCGCGATGCGCTCGCGCGAATTCTTCAGCGCGCGCGACCGTGCCGTCGGTCGACCCGTCGTCGACGATCAGTATTTCCCAAAATGTCCACTGGGTCCGGTTCAGATATTCGATCACCCGCCGCAATGTCTCGGGGAGACGCGCTTCTTCGTTGTAAGCGGGGATAACGATGGAAAGGGATCGAGTCAAAATGCGTTTTGAAATCGCCGAATTATAATACCCTATCCAAGGAGATTTCATTGTCGCTTGAAGACGATCTGATTGAACAGCGCCTCGCGCGCATACGCGAGATTGAGGCGCTGGGATATCACGCTTACGGGCATCGTTTCGATTTCACCCACGCCATTCCCGAAGTTTTGAAGGAAAACGGATCGAAAACGGCCGCAGAGCTTTCTCCCGCCGACCGGGTGCGCATCGCGGGCCGGATTATGACCATCCGGCGCATGGGCAAGGCCGCATTCGCTCATCTCGCCCAAAATGGCGAACGCCTGCAGATCTACGTGAAGAAAGATGCGGTGGACGATCGCAGTTACCGGCTTTTTGAGCTGCTCGATCTGGGGGATATCATCGGCGTCGAAGGGTACCTGTTTCGAACGCGAACGGGCGAGTTGAGCGTGCATGCCGATAGGATCGATTTTCTATCCAAGATTTTGCTCGCGATGCCGGAGAAGTGGCATGGACTAGAAGACGTCGAGATTCGCTACCGGCAAAGGTACCTGGACCTGATCGCGAACCCCGAAGCCCGCAAAGCGTTTGTCACGCGCGGCAAAATAATCGGATCGTTTCGGCGGCAGCTCGAAGACCGCCAATTCATTGAAGTGGAAACGCCGATGATGCAGCCGCTTTATGGCGGCGCGGCCGCGCGCCCGTTCACGACGCATCACAACACCCTCGATATCGATCTGTATCTGCGGATTGCGCCCGAGCTTTACTTAAAACGGCTGGTGGCGGGAGGGATGGACCGCGTTTTCGAGATCAACAAAAATTTTCGCAACGAAGGGATTTCGACGCAGCACAATCCCGAATTCACGATGCTGGAGTTTTACCAGGCTTACACGGATTATCGCGGTCTGATGGATCTGACGGCGGAACTGCTGAAGCGGGTTGCGATCGATGCGACGGGCGGAACCGAAGTGGAGTACGACGGGCAGAAGCTCGATTTCGGAAACATTCGCCGTTTCACCATGCGGGAAGCGGTCGCGGAGCTTTCGGATGAGAAACCTTCGATGGAGCAATTGCGCGATCCCGATTGGCTGCTGCGGAATTCTCATAAGAAAACCGCCGGAGAAGCGTTGGCCGATATTTTCGAGCGCACCGTGGAATCGCGATTAGTGCAGCCGGTTATGATTCACGACTACCCCGTCGAAACCTCGCCACTGTCGAAGCGCAAGCTGGATGACCCGGAGATGACGGAGCGTTTCGAGATCTACGCCGCGGGCATGGAAATCGGCAATGCGTACACCGAGTTGAACGACCCGCAGGAGCAGCGGCGGCGTTTCGACATGCAAATCGCCATGCGCGAGAAGGGCGATGAAGAGGCGCATCGGATGGACGAGGATTTTCTCCGCGCGCTTTGCTATGGGATGCCGCCCACGGGAGGGGAAGGAATTGGCATCGACCGGCTTGCTATGATTCTGACGGGCTCGCGATCGATCCGCGATGTGATCTTGTTTCCGCTATTGCGGCCGGAAGGTCCGATCGGACTAGCGGATAAGTTGCGCTCGCTGGATAAGTAGCTACCAGCCGATGGCGCTGCCACGATTCTGCTCATCGAGCCATTTCTGCAATGGCGCGAAAAAATCCAGAATCGCCGTGGCGTCCATCTGCTTTTGACCGGTGAGGGCCTCCAACGCGTCGGGTCAAGGCTTGCTCGCGCCCATCTCCAGCATTTTCGCCAGCCGGTCCCCAGCTTCCTTGTTCTCGTAAATCGAGCAGCGGTTAAGCGGCTGGGTGCATCCGGCAGTCTTCGCCAGAGCGCGATGAAACTGAAATTGCAAAATGTCCGCCAGGAAATATCGCATGTATGGAACGTTTGCCGCGACGTGATATTTCGCGCCCGGATCGAAATCGCTCTCAGACCGCGCGACCGGCGGGGCAACGCCTTGATATTTCAGCCGCAGTTGCCACCAGGTTGCGTTGTATTGCGCGGGCGTGATCTCGCCCGAGAAGACCTTCCATCGCCACTGGTCGATCATCAATCCAAATGGCAGGAACGCGATCTTCTCGAGCGCCTTCTTGAGCAGCAGGCCGGTGTCCTTCGAGGGATCGGGCGCGGTTTCCAGAAGTCCGAGCTTTACCAGATACTCGGGCGTGACGGAAAGCGCAATCGTGTCGCCGACCGCTTCGTGAAAACCGTCGTTCGCGCTGTCGCGGAACAGGAACGGCTGC
>JALYXS010000717.1 GCA_030946965.1 Acidobacteriota bacterium | reverse complement strand
AGCGTCCCGCCGCCGAATTGCGCGATGATATCCGCCGCAAACTCATGCGCCACTTTACGCGCGCCGCCTTCGTCCACTGAACCGAAATAGCGCTTCCCAATAACCTGCGCGCTTTGCAGCGTGGTCTGGCGAAGGTCGTAGAGCCAGCCGTACAACACCAATTGCTTGTTCTGAACAGCCGTGTAACCGAACGCAAGATAATTTGAATTGGTTGGCGGGCCGGACCAGTCGGCCATCGCGAGACCTTTCCCGCTGCTTGGCTTAAAATCTTCGGGGCGTTGCGGATTTTCAAGGGGGTAAACGCTTTTCGGAACCATCTTGAAGAGACCCGATGTTTGCAAATCGCCAAATAGCGATTCGTTGAACCCGCCCATTACCGCTTGCGCGCCGGTGCCGCCGCGAAAATCGATGACCGCGATCGCCGGGCGCTCGCCCGATTTGATGATCGGGATCTTAATGTCGGCATCTTGCGCCAGCAGCGCTAAAGCGACCAGCGTTAAAGGAAACAGCAGTCCCGCGAATTTCCTCATTGCTTCACTTGGAAATAGAGTTCGAGCGTCGCTTCATCGCGTTCAAACGCCAATGGGAGCGGCGGCAGAGGACTGGCATCAAGCACCGCGCGTTCGGCGGAGCGGTCGAGCAGCGCGTTTCCACTCGGCTCGGCCACGCGCACGTTGCGCACATTCCCGTCGCGCAAAATCGTGAGCGAAACGACCACCGGACGAAGCGAGCGCCCGGCTAAATCGCCCGTGTTCCATTTCGAGGCAATGCGATCCTGCAGCAAAGCGACGTACGATCCGAAGCGCGTGCCGAGCGGTGAATTAGGGCCTACGCCAACGCCGCCCGATCCCGTGATGCCCATATTGGGGGATTTCAAAGCTTCCGGCGTCCTGGTGAAAACCTGATTTGCGGCGTACTGGCGCTGCGGACGGTACGGGTTCACCGCGGGCGGGGGTTGCAGACGCTTAGGAAGATCGCGACCGGCCAGCGGGATAGCTTTCGCATCGGGGGGCTTCACTTCCGCCTTCTCTTTTGGCTTGGGAGGCGCTTGGGGGACAACCGATTCGGTGTCGTTCGCAAGCCGGTTGATCTGACCTGCTTTTTGCGGAATGGGAATAGCACGGACCACGTTGATGCCCACTGTTCCGGCGCCGCTCTTGATATCGCCAAAATCGGCGTGGCGCGCATGGAAGAGCGAGGACGCGATAAGCGCGGCGAATAGGGAGCCATGCACGGCAAGCGAGCCGGCCAGTGGCCGCCCCAGGCGATCGCGCTCCTCGAGAATGTCCGGATGCATCTAATTTCTTCTCTTGCCTGCCTGATCTTCGGGCTTCGTAACCATGCTTACCGCGAGCTTTGCGTCGCTTAGCGTGCTGAGCACTTGGGCAATCGGTTCCCAGGGCGTCTCTTTATCCGCCATCACGTATACGCTTTTCTCCGGCCCGAACTTCTGCCGCACCAAGGGGCCGATATTATTGATGTTCACCTCATCTTTGTTCAGATAAATGGCGCCGGTCTTCGTGATGGTGACGATCGGCAATTCCTTCGCGGTTTCGCGCACGTGCTTCACCGTGGGCACGTCTACGTCGATGCCCGATTCCATCACGTGAGCCGTCAGCATAAAAATGATCAGCAGCACCAGCACGACATCGACAAAGGGCGTTACATTGATCTCGGAGAGCGCGGGCGAGCCGTGAAAGCGCCTGCCCGGAAGGCCCCCCTGGTTGCCTAGAATGGCCATTTAATCTCCGAAACTCCGTTCCGCGAGATTCATGAATTCGAGCGCGAAATCGTCCATGCGCGCGCCCATCTCTTTTATGAGCGATCCGAAATGGTTGTAGGCAATGGCCGCTGGGATAGCCGCGAAAAGCCCAAATGCCGTGGCGATTAGGGCGTCCGAAATACCCGGACCGACGGCGCGCAAGCTCGCGCTTCCCGTTCCGAGATTCTGAAACGATCGAATGATGCCGAGCACAGTGCCGAGCAGTCCGATAAAGGGCGAAACGGATGCCGTGGTGGCGAGCCAGTTCATG
Source organism: Acidobacteriota bacterium (assembly GCA_030946965.1). Lineage (GTDB taxonomy): Bacteria > Acidobacteriota > Terriglobia > Bryobacterales > Bryobacteraceae > JALYXS01. The sequence continues at coordinate 766 of JALYXS010000717.1, read as the reverse complement.
TTGCGGTCTAGCTTGGTTAGCTCCTCGCTGCTGCCGAGCTGCAGAGACCGTTCGAGCGATGGCTTATTGCTTACCGTGCCACGAGTCTTCACCTGGCGGCTGATCTCCTCGTATCCAAAATCGAAAACCGCAACCAGCGGCGACGGACGGAATTGCTCGCTCGCCACCATGACGCCCTCAAGCCCGGTGGCTTTACGGAACGCGCGCAGGAATCGCGAATCGGCGGAACGGGCTTGGCGAAAGGCGCTGAATTTTGAAAAAATTATGGTCCAGGAGAAGATGGAAAACGCCAGAAGAACTACGAGGACGCCGATTCCGAGCGGGGGCGTCCGCTCAACCATTTCCGAAAAGCTTACTTGCAGAAACGCTATGTCCGGTGCCGAAAACGCCAATTCATCTCCCTCTGAAACTCTATCATAAGACGGCTGCGAAGCCCGATAAGTTTGAAAGAATAAAAACAGAAGATTTATAAAATGTTTCGGGGCGAAGCACCGCCTCACGGTAGCGGGCGCGACTCGAGCTTGCGATAATTCTGAAACGTGGTCTCGCGATCGATCTGAAGTTTCTTGATCAACCCAATCCGGGCCGACGCGCGGATCTGGTTCAATCGCGGCAGCCACACTTCGTTATTGATCCAGGTCTGCTCAAAGAAAAACCGGGCGCCTTATCCATGCGCGCGAGCACGATTCCGAACGAGATTGTGTCCGTGGCTTCGGCGTCGATCTTGGCCCATCCGTAAATACTGCGTGTCGACTCAGAGCTTGCC
>JALYXS010000711.1 GCA_030946965.1 Acidobacteriota bacterium | reverse complement strand
CTGAATTCAAACCACGCGACGTTCGGCGACTCCGCCACCACCATGCCCGACGCCTCAAGACTCTCGACCGATGGCTAACAGATCAGAGCCGTCAGTTTTAGCAAGAAGTGTTTTCAGAACAACGCTGCGGGACTACACAGGATGTTTTCTTCGGCGTGGGCCGAACCGGGACTCGGTGCCACCTTCTGGTAAGCGACCCTGCGGGCACTGCGCCTTCGTCGCACCTGTGCGGAATCGGCGTGATACGTCAACTTGGCCGCCTTAACTTCGGGTCGGCTCGTAATACATCCCCAACACGTCTTGATCGGACAAACTCGGCCTTGCTGCAGCAACGGCTGAGCCTCAGTCTGACGGCAGGCGGCGCCGCAGTTCGTCGAAGAAGTTCAACAGGATGGTCGCGTGGACCGTATTCGGCTCCTCGATCCTAGGTTCAGGGGCGGTGAGCACTACAAAGCGCCGGCCATCCGGCGCTATGTCCAAATTCCAAAGGGCGTTGTTCGATGGCCGGAAGAGCGGCGCCGGCGACCATTGCCGGGGTTTCTCCGGGACGAATAAACGATTGTTGGACGTATAGTGGACGACCATGATACGGTTGGCGGAATTCACATAGAACAGTTCCCTACGATTGCGCGACCAGACTGGGAACTTTGCCCCACTTTCCGATACCGACCACCGGCCCGCCGAGGGCTCGAATGGAAACGTGCGCACGGTAATTTGCCCTCCCTTTCCCGCGCCGTTGGTAGATACATATGCGATCCAGCGGCCGTCGGGTGAAAAGGCGGGGTCAACCTGGCTGAGGGATTCGCGCGCGAGTGGCTCGGGCAGCCCCGATTTGGGATGATCCGGATCGTTCAAATTCAGCGGGAGGGTCCAAACCTCAAATCCCCTCTCCTTGCCAGTCCGAACGAAAGCCATGGTACGCCCATCGGGGGAAATCGAAAACACTTGAAGAGGAGTTCTCTCTCCGAACACTTTCTCTGGGCGGCTCGAACCATCGCCGCGGATCCACCAGATGCCGAATTCGCCGCCGCTCTCAGGGACATCCGAGCTGTAAACAATGTGCTGTCCGTCCGGTGCCCAGACGGGATGCCGGTTCAGAGCGGCATCGAAGGTCAGCCTGGTTGCCGTGCCACGTTGGAGGTCGTGAACGAAGAGGTCTCCCGCGACTGCCAGCGCCAGCCGGTTGCCGTCCGGCGAAAAGCGAGGAGTCTCCACCTGCCGCGAGATCTTGAGGGAAGGGCTTACAACCCGTTGTATTTTTCCGGCAGCATCCAGCCACGCAAGTGGGGCGACTCTTGCCGCCTCACTCGCGTACAGTAGCATCCCGGTCCGGGAGAAAGAGACCCGGGCGGAATCGGCGATATCTTCAACCAAGGACATCGCAGCGCCGTGTGTCTCCAGACGCCCGAGGTCGAACCGTACGCCATACAGCGTTCCCTGATGGATATATATGAGGTGGCCGCCCGGCAGGTAGCGGCCAAAATAACCGCCGTGCCGAACGACCTTGGCCCGTCCCGACTTGAGCGAAAGAACTTCGATGTTTGCGCTATAAAGAGCAGCGCCGGAAGATGCGACGAGACCGGTGAACAAAACATTCTCACCGCCCGGCAGAAACTGTGGCCAGCGCCAAGTCCGCTCGCCGTTCTGCTCCGGCTTGCCGATGACCCGCGGTTCCCCCCCGACGGCAGGCACGCGGAACAGATGATAGCCATCCAGATTGGCAATGATCGCGCCATCTCCTCCCCAGGATGCGCCGCGCTCCGGGCCGGCAGTCTCGCACAACGTGTCGGCCCCGCCACCCTGTAGCGGGACCTTCTTCAGCTTCTGCCCGGTGAAGAACCCGATCCACCGCCCATCCGGAGAAAAGAAAGGATCGACGGCTCCTTCGGTGCCCGCGAGTATTGTGACTGTGGACTGGTCGAGGCGCCGCATCGCCAGTCGCTCAGTTCCATCCGCCGCCTTGGCGGGGAAAACCAAACGTGTTCCGTCAGGCGAGATCACCGGGTTGAACGGTTCACCGGTCTCGGCGCGTCCCGAGACCGCTTCGGGGCCCAAGTCAACGCTAAGGCGCATCAGGGGCCGATCCACCAACCGTGTGGCGCGCCTTAGCAGAGTTCCGGAGATTGCCGCGACTACCAACGCAAGGGCTGCGATCATCCACGGAAGTCCGGCCGAAAGCTCCCGCTTTACGCCGCGAGTTTCCGCGGGCTCGCCAAGTGGTTTTGCATTGGCGCAAAGCTCCGGCGGGTTGGTGAGTGCGTGCCATGTCTCGCGGGTTGGTTCAAGTAGGTGGCCGTTGGGAGAAGCGGCGTCGACTGGCGCGATGAACCGATACCCGCGCTTCGGTAACGTTTCGATGAAGCGGGGGCTTTCCGCCGAGTCACCCAAGGCGACGCGGAGGTGATTGACCGCCTTATTCAAGCCGCGGTCGAAATCGACAAACGTGTCGCCCGGCCAGAGCTGTTTTTGCAGTTCATCGCGCGATACTACTTCGCCTGGATGCGCCAACAGAAGCTGGAGGATTTGGAAAGATTGGTCCCGGAGCCTGATCTTGAGACCCTGCTTGCGCAGTTCGCCCGCGCCAGGGTCCACTTCGAATGCGCCAAAACGGATCGGGCGGCCATTTTCGGACATACTCGCTCCTGGTAGATAGAGTATACATCGCCTTTAACGTCTCGATAACGTTTTAATTTCCGTAGGCTTAGGCGGGAATCGAATGGGAACACAAAAGGGATGGCCGTAGGATTGACCTTCCGCGGCAGCCTATGCCACTCTAGTCGAAAATCTGCTCCACAAAGGACGAACGACGATGCAAGCCGCACCGGGCCAACTGGGGCCCTCGTACCAGGAAAGAACCAGCCGGACTGATGCCGTAGGCAGGCTCCATTGTGCGGCTTTTTTTTTAGGAAAGTCGCATAAGATCTCGAGACGAGCCGCTTCGTTTGCAGTGGCGGCCTTTATCGCCGGAGTCGCAACAAGCTCGATATCTGCCGCAACTTGGCAGGCCTGGGCTGGCGCGGAGAGCCCGGACCTGGGGAGCCAGGCTTTGGCGTTCTTGCCGAACGAGCTTTGGATTCACGCCGGCGATAGCATCCGTTGGACACTCATAAGTACGGAGCTCCATACGGCTACCTTCCTGACGCCTGGCCAGATCCGGCCACCCAACTTTGGTCCGACTTTCGGGGTTTCGGTGGGATGTCCCGGGAGCACGCCGGACGGCGCCAGCTTCGATGGCTCCGCGTGCGTGAATTCGGGGCTTCTAGGGCAGAGAGGAAATATAGGGACGGGTTTGCAAACCTACTCCGTGACGTTTCCGACTCCCGGCAATTTCAAATTGGTTTGCTTGATTCACACGGATATGACGGGAACGGTCCATGTGCTGGGTCCGTCGGAAATGCTCCCGCATGATCAGGTGTTCTATGACATACAGGCGGCGAATGATGCGGCGGCGTTAATTGCGGAAGCCTCCGGCCTGCGAAGTCGCAGGAATTTCGTAAACGAAGTTGGGGTGCATCCCGCCACAGTGGCCGCCGGCGTTGCCGCGATCGTCACGACGACCGGAGCGGGGTCGAGTACTGCATCTCTCAACCGCTTTCTGCGTAAAGTGATTAACGTGCAGGTGGGGGACACGGTGGAGTGGACGAACCATGACCCGTCGGTTAACCACACCGTTACCTTTGGAACAGAGCCGGCCGATCCGCGCCTTGCTTCCCAAAATGTGACCGTGGCTTCAGACGCCGCAAGGCAGGCCGTAATCAGCTCGCCGAACGACAACGTGAACTCGGGATTTCTGTCGCCCGCCTTTCAGGACAGGCAGATGCTAGCCCAGTCGGCGCTAGGCGTGACACGGTTTCGCGTGACATTTACAACTCCCGGTACTTTCAATTACATCTGTGCCCTGCATGACGAACTTGGCATGAAAGGGACGGTGATCGTTCATTGATGGGACGTCATATGAAATCGCGATTCTTCGTTTTGCTTTCAATCTCCGCTTCCGTGGCGCTGGCCCAGCAGGGCAACGCGTACCGGGGCGGCATGGTCACCCCACCTCTGCCGAAGCCGAAATTCGTCCTCACCGATACTTCTGGCGCCGCATTCGATTTCAGGCGGAGGACCGATGGTTACCTGACGCTCCTGTTCTTCGGTTACACGAATTGTCCCGATGAATGTCCTGTGCACATGGCGAACCTGGGCGCCGCAATGAAGAAAATGCCCGCCGGCGTCGCGGATCAGGTGAAGCTGATCTTCGTCACCACCGATCCCGCGCGCGATTCTCCCGCCGACGTGCGCCACTGGCTTGATTCTTTCGACCGGCATTTTATCGGCCTCACCGGAACCGAACGCGCCATCGAGGCGGTAGAGCGAGCCGCAGGCGTTCCTCTGGCAACAAAAACGGGACCTGCGAACGGCGAATACGGAGTGGCGCACGCTAATTTCGTCCTCGCGTACAGCAAAGACAACCTCGCCCATGTCATCTATCCGGGCGGGATAAGTAAGGACGATTGGGTGCACGACCTGCCTCTTTTGATCAAGGAGACCTGGATGGCCGACCAGAGTAAGCCAGCTCGCGCGGAATCCCCGCCGCGACATCAGGACTGATCAACCCGCTGCCTTGTAAAGCCGGCCTGCGCACCGGGCGAGCCATCGACGGCGCCAGATTCAGGCACGTCGTTTCTTTGCTCTTCTTGCGAAGGTTGGGTGCTAAATGTCCTTGCGACAGGACACGGTGATCGCGATCTCGCCGCAGTTGGACCGAATCGCGTGGCGGATCGGCCGCTTCAAGAGCGACTTTACTTTCCCCAATCCAAGCGACAGGTTCTACCACGAGCACTACGTCCGCATGCTCGAGAACGGAAATTTCTCCTCTTCA
>JALYXS010000684.1 GCA_030946965.1 Acidobacteriota bacterium | reverse complement strand
CGGCGCGAGGTTCCACAAATGCGTGGCTTGTGCTTGATCGCAACGGAAACGGGAAGGTTGACAGCGGGAAGGAGATGTTCGGGAACGTTACAGAGCAGCATACGTCAGTCCATCCTAATGGCTATTTGGCGCTAGCCGAGTTCGACAAGCCTGAAAACGGTGCTAACGGAGACGGAGTAATCGATGAGCGGGATCGAGCTCCACACTTTGCCCGAACTTGATGTTATGTCGATCGCTCTTCACTACGAGCAGTCAAACTGGGAAGACAAGTTTGGAAACCGGTTTCGGTACCGCGCGAAGATTGGAATTGTCAAGAATGCTGAAGATGCCAAGTGGTCATATGATGTTTTTCTTGTGTCTCGAAACTAGGCATTTCGTCGGCGGGCTCAAGCGCTCCGCTGGGTGCGCGATGTTGATAACAATGGCTTGCTGGTCGGCTTGGAGCGTTCACCCTTGCTCGCTAATTAGTGAAGCACGCAAGGCCGAGCTGAGTAACTATGTCAAAAAGAAATATAAGATTCCCGGAAGCCAAACCGCTGCATATTACTGAGATTACGGATCTTGAGGAATGTTAATAACTAATAGGTGATAACGGGGTCGATGCCCCCGCACGGATCATTGGAGTAGCCCCGCATCACCGGCGATGACGACAACCCGCTCATGCCCTCTCAAATTTGCGCCTGGCTCTTTTCATCACGTATCCAAGAGCGTTACGCCTTGACTAACTCCCGCGCACGCTCCACCGGTGTTCGCCTTCTGCCTCGCAGCCAATCCTGGAACCGCTCCATATAAAGGTAAATCACGGGCGTGATATACAGAGTCAGGAACTGAGACACCACCAATCCGCCGACCACCGCGAGGCCGAGCGGCTGGCGCGCATCGGCCCCTTCGCCGTAACCGAGCGCGATTGGAAGCGTTCCGAACAGCGCGGCAATCGTCGTCATCATGATCGGGCGGAATCGCAGAAGGCAGCCCGCATAGATCGCGTCCGCCGGAGCTTTCCCTTTAAGTCGTTGGGATTCGAGAGCGAAATCGATCATCATGATCGCGTTCTTCTTCACCACGCCGAACAGCATGATGAGTCCGACGAACGCGAACAGGTCGATCTCCTTATGGAACAGTTTCAGAGTGAGCAGCGCGCCGAACACGGCCGACGGCAATCCCGAAAGAATCGTAATCGGGTGGATGAAGCTTTCGTACAAAATTCCCAGCACGATGTAGATCACCAGAATCGCGACCACCAGCAAAATCGTCAAGCCCTGGAACGATTGCTGGAACTCCTTCACCGTACCCTGAAAGCTGATGCTGAGAGTCGCGGGCGCGTGCAGATCGCGGACCACCTTGTTGACGCGGTCGGCCGCTTCGCCGAGTGAAAAACCGGGCGCGAGATTGAACGATACCGTCACCGCCGGAAGCTGCCCGAAGTGGCCGATACTGAGCGGCCCAACATCCTTCTTGATCTTCATCACCGAATCGAGCGGAATCAACGGGCCTTGCGACGACCGTACATATAGCTTCGACAAAGCGTCCGGATTGCGCTGGAACCGCGGCTCCACTTCCACAATCACGGCGTATTGATTCGCGGGCGTGAAGATAGTCGAGACCTGCCGGCTTCCGTACGCGGTGTAGAGCGCCGTCTGAATCTGTTCGGGCGTAACCCCCAGCGAGAGCGCGCGATCGCGGTCGATATTCACCATTAACTGCGGGCTGCTGATTTGCAAGTCCGTGTTGACGTCGAGAAATCCGGGCAGCGCGCGCATCTTATCCATCAGCGGGTTCACCCACTGATAGATCTCCTTCAAGTTCGCGCTCTGAAGCGTCATGGAATACACGCTCGTGGTGAACTGGCCGCTGATAGTGATGGGAGGCGGGTTTTGCAGGAACGTAAACATGCCCGGAACGGTCGCGAGCTTTGGGCGCAGCTCCGCCATCACATGGTCTACGTCGAGCGCCCGCTCGGAGCGCGGCTTGAGCGCCATGAAGACGAATCCCTGATTACCTTCGGGCAGGAATGCGCCCGTCTTCTGCATGTTGGGATCGGCTTGGATGATATTGGCGATGGCGTGCTGGTGCTTGGCCATCGATTCGAACGAGATGTCCTGGCTCGCCATGGTGATGCCGTAGATGAAGCCGCTATCCTGGCTCGGGATGAATCCAGTGGGCATCGTGAGGAACAGGTAAACGGTTCCGGCAAGCAGCCCCGCCGCAAAGACGATGGTTGCGAATTGATGCCTCAGCACTTTCTTCAACGTATAGTCGTATGCGCCGGCCATGCCGTTGAAGGCCGATTCGAGCGTCCGGTAAACGCGACCGTGCCGCGCGCCGCGATCATAGCGCAGAAAGCGGCTGCCCAGCATGGGGGTGAAACTGAGCGACACGAAACCGGAGATTAGAATCGCGACCGTGATGGTAACCGAAAATTCGTGCAGCAAGCGCCCGACGATGCCGCCCATGAATAGGACCGGGATGAAGACGGCCACCAGCGAGACGGTCATCGAGATAATCGTGAAGCCGATCTCTCGCGACGCCAGCAGCGCCGCTTCCATGCGCGATTTGCCTAACTCCATATAGCGGACGATGTTCTCGAGCATCACAATCGCGTCGTCCACCACGAAGCCCACCGATAACGTCAAGGCCATCAAGGAAAGATTGTTAAGGCTGTAGCCCAGCAGATACATGACGGCGAAAGTGCCCACGATCGAGAGGGGCACCGCCGCGCCGGGAATCAATGTCGCGGAAAGATTCCGGAGGAACAGGAAAATAACCATCACAACCAGACAAACGGTCAGCAACAGCGTGAACTTCACGTCGTTGATCGAGCCGCGAATGGATTGCGACGCATCGAAGGCGATCGAAAGCTTTACCGCGGGCGGAATCTCCCGCCGGAACACGGGCAGCAGCTTTGCAATATTGTCGGCCACCTGCACGGTGTTGGTTCCGGGCTGCCGCTCGACCGCGAGAATCACGCCGCGCACGCCGTCGAACCAGGCGATCGTCTTATCGTTTTCGACGCCATCGATCACACGGCCCAACTGGTCCAACCGGATCGGCATGCCGTCGCGCCAAGCCACGATGAGAGGCCGGTAAACGGCGGCGTTCATCAATTGTCCACTCGATTGCACCGTGTAGGCGCGTTTTTCGCCATACAATTTGCCGGTGGGAAGATTGACGTTGCTCTGTTGAACCGCGCGCTGCACTTCGTCGATTCCGATGCCGCGCGCCATCAGAGAATCGGGATTCAACTGCACGCGAACGGCAAATTTTTGCGCGCCGAAAACCTGCACGCGCGATACCCCGCTCGCCATCGAAATGCGCTGGGCGAGCAACGTTTCCGCGTACTCGTCCACTGTGTAGAGCGGCAGCGTCTCGGAAGTGAGGGCTAGATAGAGGATGGGCTGCTCGGCCGGGTTCACCTTCTGATAAGAAGGCGGGTGCGGCATATTGGCCGGAAGATTGCCGCCCGCCTTTGAAATGGCGGCCTGAATGTCTTGCGCGGCGGCATCGATGTTGCGGCTTAATTCAAACTGAACGGTGATGCTGGTGCTCCCTTGAGAATTCGTGGAGCTCATGGACTGGATGCCGGCGATCGTCGAGAATTCGCGCTCAAGCGGAGTCGCGACGGACGATGCCATGGTTTCCGGGTTCGCGCCGGGCAGCCCCGCGTTCACCTGGATAGTCGGATAATCCACGCTCGGCAGGGCCGCGACGGGCAGCGCGCGATAGCCCACAATGCCGAACAGAAGGATTGCGAAAGTCACCAGCGCGGTCATAATCGGCCGTTCGATGAAGATGCGCGAGAGGTTCATAAAGGCAGATTGCTATATGGTTTGGGAATCGATTTTGCCGACCGGAACCGGCTGAATGCGCGCCCCCGGAAACAGGCGCAGTTGGCCGTCGGTGACGACGGTTTCGCCCGCAGCAACCCCTTTTTCGACGACGGTTTTGTTTCCGTGGCTTGCGCCGACGGTGACGACGCGAGGCTCGACCGTCTTATCGGCTTTGACAACGTAAATCATCTGCCCGCGCTGCCCGGCCAGGACCGCTTCGGTGGGAACGACGACCGCGTCCTTTTGCGTTTCGAGCGTGAGCGCCACGTTTACGAATTGGCCCGGCCAGAGCAGGCGCTCTTTGTTGTCGAACGTGGCCTTCAGGCGAATGGTTCCAGTGTTGGTATCGACGGTGTTATCGATTACGGTGAGTAGTCCGCGGGCGGCGTGGCCCGGATCGTCCTGCGGCGAGGCGGCTACGGCCAATTTTCGCATGGCGCTATTGCGCCTGACAGCGGCGAGAAATTCCTCCGGAGCGCCGAAGCTCACGAAAATCGGAGTCAACTGGTTGATCACCACCAGCGCGTTAGCGCCGTTTGCCTGCACCAGATTGCCCGCGTGAACCAGCAGATTTCCCGCCCGGCCCGCGACAGGCGAACGAATCTCGCAGTAGCTGAGATCGAGTTTTGCGCGATCCACGGCGGCGCGGTCGCTTTCAAGGGAAGCGCGCGCGCTTTCGATGGCCGCTTGATCCGCTCGGATCGATTCCCGAAGCGCGTCGGCGGTGGTGCGGAACTGGTCGTTCTGCGTTTTCGAGACGATGCCTTCTTTCGAGAGTTGGTCGTAGCGCGCGGCATCGGAATCGGCGTTTTTAGATTGCGCGATGTCCCGCCCCAGGTTAGCCTGGGCCTGACGCAACTGCGCCTGATCGCGCGCGACGGACCCCTCGGCCTGGCGCAGCGCTTGTTGATACGGACGCGGATCGATTTCAAAGAGCAAATCTCCCTTGTTGACGTTTCCGCCTTCGATGAAGCGAACGCGCATCAACTCGCCCGAAACCTGCGATTTCACCTGAATGATGGCGGAGGCTTCAACCGTTCCCACCGCGCGGATCTCGAGCGGAACCGATTCCTGGCTGGCAATTGCGACGCTCACGGGCACGGGCGGTGGGGGACCCGCCGACTGCGCGGACTTCGGCGCGCGGCAGCCCACGGCGGCGAGCGTGAGAGCAACCAGGCCGGTTACGTGACACTTGCGGAAACACTTGCCGAACACCAGTGACTTTACTCCTTCCGCGGCGCGGATTTAGTATTTCTACAGTCTAACGCGGTCCTTGGGAACGTTGTTCCCAAATTCCGATTAAGATTGAACGTGTGCCAATCAACTTGCATCGCGCCGATAGGAATCC
>JALYXS010000626.1 GCA_030946965.1 Acidobacteriota bacterium | reverse complement strand
CGATTATGGCGAAGAAGCTTCGCAATTGCACGCTCTTCATGAGTATTTGCAGCGCTTCGACGTGCTGATTACGTACAACGGCAAGGCTTACGATCAACCGCTGCTTGAAACCCGATTCCGCCTGGCGCGCGCGCCGCATCCTTTCGGGCGCATGCAGCATTTGGATTTATTGTTTGGCGCGCGACGTCTCTGGAAACTGCGGCTCGATAGCTGCCGGCTGGTGCATCTGGAACATCGCATACTCGGCCTCGAGCGCGAAGGCGATCTGCCGGGCGAGATGATTCCGTATTACTACTTCGAATTCATCCGCACGCAACGGGCGTTCCGGCTGGTTCCGATTTTCCACCATAACGCCATGGACATCGTCTCGCTTGCCTGCCTAACCGCGATTGTTCCCGAGGCGTTCCGGTCGCCCGAAGCTCTCACTTTGCGGCATGGCGCGGACCTGCTCGGTTTGGCCCGATGGCTGCTTCAGGCGGGCAGAATGGAGCAGGCGCTGACGCTGCTGCGGCGGGCTGTCGATTTGGGACTTCGCGACGATCTGCTATTCCGCGCGCTGCTCGATATCGGGATGCTCGAGAAGAAGCTGGGTCGCGAGGCCGCGGCCCTCGCCGCTTTTACGGATCTCGCGGCGTCGCCGAATCCGTACCGGGTCCGGGCTTTTGAAGAATTGGCGAAGTATTACGAACACCGCGAGCGCAATTACGCCATGGCGCTCGAGATGACGCGCACCGCGCGCGAGTATGGCGACAGCCCTGAGATTCAGAAACGGGAAGAGCGTCTGTGCGCCAGGGCGGCGGGGCGGTCTCGAAAGCTGATTTAGGATGGCATTATGATCGAGTTTATCCGCAAGCTGCTGCCCTACACCGCGATGTTGTGCGGCATCGCGGCCCTCTATGTGGGCTGGACATTTTTCTCGCGCTGGAACTCGGATCGTGAATTACGCGACGCCGCCGCCGCTCAAAAACTCGAGGCGGTCAAAAAAGAAAACGATCTCCTTGGCGCGGGCAAGCTGAAAATTCTGAGCTTCTACGCCGATCCGGCGGTATTCGCGCACGGTCAACGAGGCCGCCTGTGTTATGGCGTGGCGAACGCCAAGAGCGCGCGCATCGAACCCGCCGTCGAACGTATCTGGCCCTCGCTCGGGCGATGCGTGGATATTGCGCCTAAAAACGACACGACTTACACGCTCACCGCGGAAGATGCCGAGGGGCACGCCGCCGCGCAATCGATCATCGTGAAAACGCGATAGCCGCTATCGCAAAACTTTTCCGTAAACGGTGGTATGCGGGTTGTAATGCCGCCAGTCGAACCAGTAATCTTTGGTCACTTCGATGCGCTCCAGACAGGCGCCTTTGGCTTTCCCTTCGATCGCGCAGCCTCGGAAGTTCCAGTGGCTCCCGGTAATATCGTCGATCATCAACCCGCTGTTGCCGCCGGGCGCGCGGTAAAAATCGGGGACGCGATTCGAGCCCGGAATGCGGTTGCGAAACGCACGCGCGGATATTGCATCCGGGCCTAAAACCAGCAAGACCGGTTCCGCGCCGATCCTGTCTTTGATCAGCTTCTGCTTTACTAGATCGTCGTGTGGGTAAGCCCGGGTCGCGCCGAACGCCTGAATGCCGAGCATGAGATCGCGCGGCGCGATGCCGGCTTGGGCATAGCTGAGCACCGTGGGAACCTTCCGCATCCGCGTGTCCCAATCTCTCGGAGAATATTTCGCGGCGTCGGAAGGCAAGTCCTTCAACACGGTTCCCTCTGGCTGTTCCGTTTTCCAAATGGCGAACGATAATTCGTCCGATGGTATGCGTTTCAGCATGCGCCCGGTGAGCGGACCCGAAATCGCCTGCCCGCCGACCTGTTGCCAGTACGTGCCGGTTTCCTCATCGCGCATGAGAAAATTCTGATTATTTATTCCCGCCAGATGGAACGTCAGCCTCAGCCCATCCATCTCGCGACCCCACACCAGACCGGTGTGACAGAGCGTTCAATACGTCGCGACGATGGGAACGCCGCCGACCACATCGTTCACTACGTGATGATAGGAGACGCCGCGGACGGGGTATGCTCGCGCAACTCCGCCGAGGTTGACGGCGATAATCTGTTCCGCGCCGTCCAACTTTGTTTTCGCGGCCGCCTGAAAGGAGGGTTGGGCAATGGGATGGAACATTTTTTCGTAGACATTCACGCGCGAAAGAGCCGCGCAAAGGCAGATCGCCGCGACGCCCAGGCCCGCCGCAATACGCCGCCACCGAACGGGTTGCCTGCGCCAATAGACCGCGATGGCGCGTAGCGCGATCGCGATGCACGCGAAAAACACCAACCAGCGCCCGCGCAATATGGCGAGAGCGGCGCCTAATTCACGCACGCCCTGATGGCGGAATGGGCGAATCACATACATCGGGTATGCGAGGCAGAACATCGAAATTACAACACAGGCCGCGATTGCGAACGAGTACCGGGCAGTCTCCCGAGCCGTCAACTGGTGCATAATCCAACTCCGTTCAATTCACTCGTGTCCAGGAATCCGTTCTTCACGTCGAAAATTCCGGGGAAGCGCTTGTCCCATCCACGATTCGCCGCGGGCACGTATTCGCGCGCGTTCGCCTCCAGCGCGGAAACGCCGGGAACATGCGCCGCGATGCCCGCCGATTGAATTAGCGCCGCTCCCGGACAGGTAAGATCCTGCACGCATCGGAACATCTTGTACTTTTGCGCGGCGGCGGCCAGCAGCAAGGTTTGCGATTGCCCCTTGCAAGCCTTCAGCGCCACGCCCGTATAGCCCATTTCGCGCGCCAGCAGAAGCGCATCGAGACCCGTTAGCGATTCGTCGATCACGACGGGCCGCAGTTTCGCCGCTTCAAACATCGTGTTCTGGCGATCGGCGGCGAGATCGCGCGCGGTCGGCTGCTCAATGTATTGCACCCGCGCAAACGCCGGCGGCGACTTGCTCTGCAGCTCCCGCTCGAAATCGAGCAAATACTTTTCATTGGGGCAGCGCTCGTTGAAGTCGAGCGAATAAAGCCATTTCCGCAAGCCGCGCTTGGCTTCCGCGCGCGCGGCCACTTTCTCGATTGCCGCCACTCGGTCCACATCCCAGGCGAGATCGTTGCCGTTCAGCTTGATCTTGAGCGCCGTTACCCCGCTGTAGGGAATCCATTCTTCGAGCGTCTCGGGCAGGCCGTCATCAATGCGCTTGTTCAGATCCGCCGCGGTTAACGGATCGGAAGCGCCCACCGAATGATACATGCGAATGCGCGCGGCTGGCTTCGGCAAAATGTACCGGTCGAGATATTCGCCGCGAAATTCCGAATTCAAATAGTGCGCCAGATCGTAATGCACAAATTCTTTCCCGCAGACGGCGAAACTGCCGCGGCCATGCAGTTTCCCGAAGGCGTCATGAATCGCGGCATCGATCGGACTCGCCGTGACAAGCGTGCAAAGCTTTGGAACCGGCCGCGACAGTTTCATCTCGCGCGAAACATCGGCGGCGGCTTTCAAATACTCGGGCTCGAGCGCCAGGTTCACATCTAGCGGGTGCGCGTATTCGCTGAAGCCGCGAGTGATGACGGCGCTTTTCAGCGCGAGCGATTTCATCGCGGCGAGCGTTGTATCGTAGCCAAGCTCCGGGGCGGGGAACGACCACGCGTTGCCCATCGACATGGAGGCAAAGCCCTCGGCCGATTTGCCTGCCTTTGTCCGGAGACGGCAGTGGACATTGAACAGCGTGACGCGGTCCACCTCCTTGCCACCGAATTTGTAGGGCGCGCGATAGCGGAAATCCTGAAAATCCGTGCGGATTTCTTCGATGCGCGCATCGGTTCCGAGCGGCGCCGCGAGCAAAGCCGCCGATTCCAGGAAGCCCCTGCGCGTCACGCCTCCACCTTTCGCGCCGCCGCATTCCACTTCATGCACCGCCCCTGACGCATCGACATATTCGCCATCTGCACCACTAGCGCGGCCGGAAATCCAAGAGCCATCGGCGCCGTGGGCGTCTTCCTCGTCCGCACGCATTCGAGAAAATTCGCGACATGCAGATCCGTCGCGTATCCGAAGCCGCGTTCCGATTTTTGCGAAATCGCCGGAACGTCTTCTTTGCCTTGCAGGTAGACTTTGCATTCCTCCCGGCTGATGTCCATGCGCGCTTTGCCGCCGTCGAGTTGGTTGAGTTGATCGTTCTTGGCCTGATAGTGCATGGCCGCATAGTTCACCGTGAACACGCCCAGAAAATCCTGCGGGTACTCAGCGATCACGGTCACCGATTCCGGCGTATCCACTCCTTGAACACCTACTCCAAACACATGCGGCTTCCCGCCCGACGCATTCACCGCGCTCGGATAGCTGGCATTCATCAGCAAATGGATGCCGTCGTAAACATGCGCGCCCTGGTCGGCCACGATGCCGCCGGCGTAATCGGAATATAGGCGCCAGCGCCGGAAACGGTTGGGATCGAACGCCCGGCGCGGCACGGGGCCCTGCCACTGCTCCCAATCGAGCGGACCGTCGAGCTTCTTCGCGGGTCCGCCATCGAGGCTATTGTTGAGCCACCAGGAACGCACCATGTGAACGTCTCCCAACGTCCCCCCCGCGATGATTTTTCGCGCATTCAGATAAAGGTCGTAGCTGCGGCGCTGCATACCCACTTGCACGATGCTCTTCGATTTCTTCTCGGCATCGACCAATGCGATTCCCTGTTCCGGCGTTTGGCACAGCGGCTTTTCGATATAGACGTCCTTGCCGGCCGCCATCGCGTCGAGCACCATGCGATAGTGCCAATGCTCGGGCGTCGCAATCAGCACGGCTTGGATGTTCTTATCGTCGAGTAGCTGTTTGTAATTCCGGTACGGCTTCG
>JALYXS010000596.1 GCA_030946965.1 Acidobacteriota bacterium | reverse complement strand
GCAGAATCAGAATGACGCCGACCGCCGCCATGCTGATGACGAGCGATTCGAACAGCATGGGCACGGCGGTGTTGATCTTGTAATCGGCCGAGTCCGTCGAGGCTTTGGTGAGGAACGCGCGGATGTCGCGCGGCTGCACCGTGTAAAAAAAAAACGGACGGTTATCGCTCACCGGGGAGATGTCGTAGGCGTAATCGCGCTGGTATTGCGCCGGATTGGGGCTAAGCAGCAGCGCCGAGAATGGATTGCGAACGGAGTCGCCCGGCAGATATATCGCTTCCATCCGGGCATCGGCAATCGCCTGTTTGGCCCGCGAGACATCGTCTGGAGAGAACGCCTTGCGCGAGATGAGCACGGTATCCTGCGCGCCCCAGCCGGCCAGATCGTCGCGTGTTCCCGAGCGGCCCACCACGATGTGCCGCCACGGCTCGCGTTCGCCTAGCTCCGTCAGCGCCTGGATCGCCAGCGAAATCAAACGCAAAGATTCGCGCGGCGGGTCGAAGCCCCATCGCGTGAAGGTCAAGATCCCGTCATTGGTCAAATGTGTCAGGTAATCGTGGAAGGCGTCGGTGGTGTAAAGATTATTCTCGGAAAGGGCGAATGCGCCGGCCGCGGTCGAAGCCCAGGTATCGACCAGCGTGGCTTGCAGGACGCCATACTTCTCCGGGCTGCGGCGCACGAAGCTGCGGCCGTCCTCCACCACGATATGCACGTCGGCACGCTCGTACAGATTCCGGCTCAATTGCGGGAATTTCCGGCGCATGATGGTGGTTGCGATGATCGGATTGATCTCAACTCCGGTAACGTCGCGGCTGCCCGACGCGAGCGCGCGAGCAACGTCCCAACCGCCGCCCGGCCCGATAATCAAAGTCTTTGCGCCAGGCCTGAGGACGTAGGGAAGGCCGGGACCTTGATGCAGAAGATCCTGAAGGTCGCCCGCGCCGAGGTGGTTGAAATCGAAGTTCGCGATACCGGTCGAGGCGTCGGCGTCGATAAAAATAGTGGGGCTGTTGGAAAGCTTTTCCCGTCCGAGAGCGATGCGCGAAAACGAATTCCATTTAACGAACTGCTCATGTTCCAGCTTCTGGCCCTTGGCATAGCGGACGTCGATCCAGCCGGTCTTGATGTTCACGATCATCAGCAGCGTCAAGAGCAATCCCAGTCCGACACTGGCGATGCGTCCAGGCGCGGAACCGGCAAGATTGAACCAGATCGCGGCGGCGGCGGCGAACAAAACGGCTACTGCGATAGTGGTATTCGGGCCGCCAAAACTGTTGAGCAAAGGAACCAGCAACAGGCAGCCGCCCGCGGCTCCCATCAAGTCGAAGAAGTACACGCGCTCCACGCGATCGATGGTTTCCGAGATCACCAGGGAAACGATAATGCCCGAGCAAAAAAATGGAAGACAGCTTGTAAAATAAACGAGTGCGAGCTGCCCGTTATTTAAACTGGTTTGGAGAGAAAGGACCACCAGAACGGCCAGAATGACCAGCGCGCAATTCGCCGCGCTAAGTAAGCCGAGCTTGCGGAAGAGCGAACCCTTCCACCCCGCTACGACGTAGGAAAAAACGCCCCCCGCGCCTAATCCGAAAAGCGCGACCGAGATCGCCAGGAATGCGAAATGATAATAAAAGACTACGGAGAAAATTCGGGTGAGCGAAAGTTCGAACAGCAGGCTGGCTAGCGTAGTTAATGCGACGGCTATGTAAAGAAGAGGCCAACTCGCCGCCGGCGACCTTGCGAAACTCGGCGTGACATGCAATACACTCTACTTTAAATCATGAGCGGCTTGCCGCGGGAGGCGCGCAAATATATGGGCCCGTTTCCCATGCTGGTGGTAAGAGATTTAAACGAATCTACACGCTGGTATAGGGAGACGCTTGGTTTCCGCTTGGTGGTTCAACTACCCGGACGGGAAGGAAGACCAGTGTTGGCGCATCTTAAGCGCATTCTAAACATGCGACCCCATTTTGGTCTACGACCGTTGGTTCAGGAGCAACTTCTTCTCCCGCTCGGTACAAAATAGAACAATGGCGTTGCTTTTGCCGAACTTTCAGATAGTGCCAAGGCATCTAGCTTCTTAGGTTCACGATGATCCCCATCACCGATCCCGCCACGCGGAAGTCCCGAACCGGCAATCCGCCCTCAAACCGTCGAGCCCGCCGGAAGCGGTTGATGCTTCCAACCGATCCAGTCGCGTCCGCCGCCGTAGCCGGGCTGCGCTACATTTCGAAAACCGGAGCGGGCATCACGCGGAGGAAAGTTGGAAGCGGTTTTTGCTTCCTCGGCCTGGACGGAAAGCCGATCCGCGATAAAGAGGAATTGCGCAGAATCCGGAGCCTGGTCATTCCGCCGGCTTGGTCCAATGTGTGGATTTGCCCATCGCCCCAAGGTCACTTACAGGCAACGGGAACGGATGTGAAAATGCGCCGCCAGTATCGTTACCACCCGCTTTACAGGCAAATACGCAATCACACTAAATTCAGCCGGATGATCGATTTCGGGAAGGTGCTGCCGAGTATTCGGGAGCGCGTTCAGAACGATTTGGCCCTTTCGGGATTGCAGCGTCAAAAGGTTCTGGCCACCGTGGTGCGGCTGCTCGAGACGACCTTCATCCGCATCGGCAACGTGGAGTACGCGCGGGATAATAGCTCGTTCGGATTAACCACGCTACGCAATCGCCACGTGGCGGTTGAGGGTAGCTCGATGACGTTCACCTTTCGCGGAAAGAGCGGACAGGATCATGAAATTACTATTGAGGATCGCCGCCTGGCCCGAATCGTGAAGGCATGCCAGGATCTTCCCGGGCACGAGCTGTTTCAGTATAAAGACGATGCGGGCGAGCGCCACGTCGTCGACTCGTCCGACGTAAACGCTTACTTGCACGAGATCACGGGCGAGGAGTTTACGGCAAAGGATTTTCGTACCTGGGCCGGCACCGTGCAAACCGCTTTGGCGCTCACCGCCAAGCCGTTCGAATCGGAAACCGAAGCTAAACGGAACATCGTGGAGGCGGTCAAGTCGACGGCGAGGCTCCTCGGTAATCGCCCCGCGACGTGCCGTAATTATTACGTTCACCCTGCTATCCTGGAATCCTACATGGAGGGCAGTCTCCACCAGATACTCAAGCCGACCGGAGAGGAGGCGTCGTTGAGCGACGGTGGATTGCAACCGGATGAGGTTAGCGTGTTGGCGGTAATCCGTAAAAAAGAGGCGGCGCTGGTTGAAGCTCTACCTCTCAATACCGTCTCCGCCGCTTAGCCGCAAGACATCTCAGTATGGACACGGAAGTCAACCCGGACCCTGCTTTTGTTCACGCGGCTGCTAAACACCAAAAATTGCAGCGCTGGGTGGCGGGCATCGCCGGCGTTTTCTTCGTCCTGGTAGTTCTTCCGTTTACCTACGTTTACGTTAAATTTTCGCGCATTGTGGATCAGAAGCTGCAATCGGGTCCATTCGGGAGCGCTTCCAATTTTTATGCGTCGCCGCGAACTTTGACGCCCGGCGAGGAAATCTCC
>JALYXS010000581.1 GCA_030946965.1 Acidobacteriota bacterium | reverse complement strand
GAACAAATCACTTCCTTGCTCCAGGCCGAAGGAATCGAAGTGACTCGCCGGACGGTGGCGAAATACCGGGAGGATATGAAAATCCCCTCCACGCATCAACGGCGCATTCGAAATTGAAGCGCGTGATCCGACCCATCGAATCGATATGAAAATCGTATACACGGGAAGGCAGGTCGAACTGGCGCCTGCCCAGATTCAGAAGGTTGAAACATCCTTCGCCAAGATCGGGAAGATGCTCGATGGAAAGGAAGAGCGCGAAGCGCACGTGGTCCTCTCGATGGAGCGGCACCTCCACAACACCGAAATCACGATCAATTATCACGATCATACTCTGGTGGGAGAAGGTTCCGATCCGGACCTGTTCACGTCGATCCACCAAGCCATCGCCAAAACCGAAAAGCAGGCGATCAAGCTGAAGGACAAGTGGCGGGATACCAAGCGCGTGCCGCATAAAGAGGAAAGCGAGGCGGCCGCTGAATCGAGCGCGCCGGCTCAGCCGGCTGCGACCGATGCCAAACCCGAGCCGAAGATTTACCGCGTGAACCACACCCAGAATCGCAAGCCCATGACGCTCGAGGAAGCTCTCCTGGTGATGAAAGACGGCAACGACGATTACGTGGCTTATCAGGATCCCGGCACGAACTGTTTGAGTGTGTTGGTACGGCGGCGCGACGGTCACTTCGATCTGATCGAGGCCTGACCGGGCGAATGGCGAAGAAAAAAACCAAAAAAAAGCAGGGCCAGGCCGATAAGGCGGAACTGGTCATTATTACCGGCCTTAGCGGGTCGGGCAAAGGCTCGGTCCTTAAGGTTTTTGAGGACATCGGTTATTACTCGGTGGACAATCTGCCGATCGACCTGTTCCCCAAATTTGCCGAGCTAACGCGCGATTCGGCAAGCATCCAGCACGCGGCCCTGGTAGTGGACGTTCGCGAGGGCGAGAGCCTCCAGCGTTTCCCCGCGATGTTCGCCAAAATTCGACGGACCATCGCCACGCGCCTGGTTTTTCTGGAAGCGGACGACGAAGCCATCATGCGGAGGTTCAGCGAAACGCGCCGTCCGCATCCGCTGGGCACGGACCGGTCGATCGGCGAAAGCATCGAAGTCGAGCGGCAGCGGTTGGAGCCTATCAAGGCCATCGCGGACCTCACCATCAACACGTCGAAATTCACGGTGCACGAACTGCGCGATTTCGTGCGCGAGAAATTCGACGGCGACCGCGGCGATTCGAAGATCATGATTCACGTGACGAGTTTTGGCTACCGTCACGGCATTCCTCCGGACAGCGATCTGATTTTCGACGTGCGCTTTCTGCCGAACCCGAATTACATTCCGAAATTCAAGAAATTGACCGGACGGAACCCGAGCGTCGCGCGCTACATCCGGTCGTTTCCGCAAACGACGGAATTCATCGAGCGCATTTCGGAGTTGCTGATCTATTTGCTGCCGCACTACATCCGCGAGGGCAAAAGTTATTTGACCATCGGCTTCGGCTGCACGGGCGGTCATCACAGGTCGGTGATGATTGCCGACCAGATCCGCAAGAATCTGGTTCAAGCCGGTTTTCCAGCCAAGGTAACGCATAGGGACATGACGAAGGCAGTGTAGACTGATCGAATGCCAACAAGCGCCCTGACCATCACGCAGGTCGATGCGTTTACCAACAAGCCATTCGCGGGAAATCCCGCCGCCGTGTGCGTCCTTCCCGAACCGCGCGATTCCAAATGGATGCACGATGTCGCGCGCGAGATGAATCTTGCCGAGACGGCGTTTCTGGTGAAACAGGCGGACGGTTATCAACTGCGTTGGTTCACTCCCACGGTGGAGGTGGATCTCTGCGGCCATGCCACGCTCGCGAGCGCGCACGTTTTATGGGAGACTGCACAGCTTCGCCCCGATGAGCAGGCGCGCTTCCACACGCGCAGCGGATTGTTGACCGCCGACCGGCAAGGCGACTGGATCGAGCTCGACTTTCCGGCGAAGAGAGAGGAATCCGCGGCCGCCCCCCCGCATTTGATCGAAGCGCTGGGCGTGAAGCCGAAATACATCGGCAAGAATGCGTTCGATTACCTGGTAGAGGTGGAATCCGAAGAAATCCTTCGCGAAATTTCTCCGAATCACAGCCTGTTGCGGATGATACCCGTGCGCGGCGTGATCGTGACAAGCAGGCCTTCGACGACGGAATACGATTTCGTTTCACGCTTCTTCGCCCCCGGGTCCGGAATCGATGAAGATCCGGTAACCGGCTCGGCACATTCCGCGCTCGGGCCATATTGGGCCGGACGCTTGGGAAAAACCGAGTTCCAGGCGTATCAGGCTTCGGCGCGGGGCGGCCATTTACGCGTCGCCGTGAGGGGCGACCGCGTGCTCATTGGCGGACAAGCCGTAACGGTGCTACGCGGAGAACTGCTCTACTGATGCCGACCGGCGCTCCACCGGTTATGCCCGGCATGCCGGATGCCCCGCCGCCCATGCTGGGCACTTGGCGGAACGTCTACATCTTTGTGCTGGTGTACGAAGTTCTGGTAATCGCAAGCTTCTATCTGTTCACGCGCGCCGTCGCATGAGGCCGCTCGATTGGGTCGTGCTTGTCGCGACCCTCGCGTTCATTGTGCTATATGGCCTGTACAAAGGCCGGGGCAGCAAGACCGTCAATCAATATTTACTCGCCGGGAAAACCATGCCGTGGTACGCCATGGGCCTTTCGATTATGGCCACGCAGGCGAGCGCCATCACGTTCATCTCGACCACCGGCCAAGCTTACGTGGACGGCATGCGCTTCGTACAATTTTATTTTGGCCTGCCTGTCGCGATGGTTATTTTATCCGCAACGGCGGTTCCGATCTTTCACCGCGCTAACGTCTACACCGCGTACGAATACCTGGAGAAACGTTTCGACGCGAAAACGCGGGCGCTCGCGAGCGTTGTTTTCCTGCTGCAACGCGGCTTGGGCGTGGGGATCGCCCTGTACGCGCCGTCGATTGTCCTTTCGGTGATTTTCGGCTGGCCCGACCGGTTGACCACGCTGCTGATCGGCATTCTCGTTATCGTTTATACAGCGGTGGGCGGCATTCCGGCCGTTACATGGACGGATGTCATGCAGATGTCGATCATCATGTCTGGCCTGGTGATCGCGCTGT
>JALYXS010000530.1 GCA_030946965.1 Acidobacteriota bacterium | reverse complement strand
CGGGACCGCGTACGACATCAGCACCATCCTGATACTTGCGTTTGCCGGCGCTTCCGCGATGGCGGGGTTGTTGAACCTGGTGCCTCGGTATTTGCCCCGCTACGGTATGGCGCCCGAGTGGTCGCGCGCATCGCGTCCGCTGGTGTTCGTGTTCATGGCGATTTCGTTCGCGGTCACCTTACTGTTCCGCGCCGACGTGGACGCGCAAGGCGGCGCTTACGCCACCGGCGTGCTCGTATTGATGACTTCGGCGGCGATAGCGGTAACGATTTTGGTTTGGAAAAATTGGCAACGCTGGCCGTTCCTTTTGATCGCCGGCGTTTTTGTTTACACGACCGTGCAGAACGTTCGCGAGCGGCCGGAAGGAATCAAAATCGCCTCCTTCTTTATCGGGTCGATCATTCTCCTTTCATTGGTCTCGCGCGCCATGCGCTCGACAGAGCTCCGGATCTGCGAAGTGAAGTTTGACGACGAAGCGCGCGCGCTGTTGGCTGAGGACACCGATGGGATTTTTCACCTGGTCGCCCGCCGCCCCGGTCTCGATAGCAAAGAAGCTTACGATCACAAAGATGCAACAACGCGGAGGGCGCACAATATAAGCCCCGATGAGAAGTTGTACTTCCTCGAAATAGATCGTGGAGATTCGTCGGATTTCGACGTTTCTCTCGACGTGACTGGCCACGATGTTTACGGCTATCCGGTTTTGCGGGCTACCAGTCCAGCGGTTCCGAATGCGTTCGCGGCGATTCTGATCCAATTGGCGAAAGATAGCGGGGAACTGCCGCATGTGTACTTCGCTTGGGGCGAAGGGAATCCGGTGGCGAAACTGTTCCGGTTCATTTTTTTGGGTGAAGGCGACGCCGCTCCGATTACTCACGAAGTGTTGCGCAAGGCCGTTCCGGATCCCAAGGACCGGCCGCTGGTGCATGTCACGTGAGCACTGGGCCTTGTGGCGCGAACACTCGTGTCTGCCGTGTCCACACTCGTATGGACACAGTGTTCGCGCCACAACCAAATTGAGGATCAAATTTAGATGAAGCCAATACGCCGTGTCGCCGTCTTAGGCGCGGGGACCATGGGCTCGCGCATTGCGGGCCATTTCGCGAATGCCGGTATCCCGGCGCTGTTGCTCGATCTCGACCTAGCCGCCGCGACGCGCGGAATTGAGAGTGCGCTCAAACAGAAGCCCACGGGCTTGTTCACGCCCGCGGCCGCCACGCTCATCGCCCCTGGCAGTTTCGATTCCGATATGGCGAAGATCGCCGGCTGCGATTGGATCATCGAGGCCGTAACGGAAAACCTGGCAATCAAGCGAGCGCTTTACGACCGCGTCGAAAAAGCGCGCGCGCCGGGATCTATCGTTTCGACCAACACCAGCGGCATCCCACTATCCGCTATTTCAGAAGCCTTCAGCCCGGACTTGCGCCAGCATTTTCTGGGCACCCACTTTTTTAATCCGCCGCGTTATCTGCACCTCGCTGAAATTATTCCTGGCGCGAGCACTCTGCCAGAAGTGCTTAACTTCGTTTCCAACTTTTGCGATCTCAAGTTCGGCAAGGGCGTGGTCCCGTGCAAAGACACGCCGAACTTTATCGCCAATCGCATCGGGACTTTTTTCGGATCGACCATCCAGAAGCTAACGCTGGAAGACGATTTCACTATCGAAGAAGTCGATGCGCTCACGGGGACGTTGATCGGTTTGCCGAAAAGCGCCAGCTATCGCCTGCTCGATATTGTCGGCCTGGATATTTGGGCGCATGTCACCAACAACCTGCATGATGCCGTGCCGGACGACCCGTATCGCGATCGCTTCGTGATGCAGCCCTTTTTGCAAGAACTGATCGAGCGCAAGTGGCTGGGCGAGAAGACCGGACAAGGGCTTTATAAGCGCGTTGGTAAAGGCGATAACAAAGAGATCCACGCGATCGACCGCAAGACGTTTGACTATCATCCGGCCCAAAAGCCGCGCTTCGCGTCGGTCGATGCGGCGCGGAACATCGAGAACCTTCCCGGCCGCCTGCGCGCCATGGTTGCCGCTCAGGATCGCGCGGGCGCGTTTCTCTGGAAGCTGTTCAGCGACCTGTTCATTTATTCCGCCACAATGGCGCCGGAGATCTCCGGCCGCATCGTGGAAATCGACCGCGCCATGCGCTGGGGTTATGCGAACGCGCTCGGTCCATTTGAACTTTGGGACGCGCTGGGATTCGAGGAAACCGCGCGCCGGATGGAAAGAGAGGGCCGCGCGCTGCCGCCCGTCGTGGAAAAAATGTTGTCGTCGGGCGCGAAATCGTTTTACGAACCGGCCGATGCCGATGGCGAGCCGCGTACGCGCTACTTCGATCTCACCGCAACCGAGTATCGCGATCTCGAAACCCGGCCCGGCATTCTGGTGCTCTCCGAGCTGAAGCGCGCGCGCGGAACGGTCAAGAAGAACGCCGGTGCTTCGCTGATCGACCTCGGCGATGGCGTGCTCGGCGTGGAGTTCCACGGCAAGATGAACGCGATTGGCGACGATCTGGTCGCCATGATCCATGCCGGAATCGACGAGACGTCGCGCAATTTCGAGGCAATGGTGATCGGTAATCAAGGCGAGAATTTCAGCGTCGGCGCAAACCTGATGCTGGTGCTCTTGGCCGCGCAGGAAGAAGAATGGGATGAGTTGAACGCCGCAATCAATCGCTTTCAGCAAGTGAACATGGCGATCAAGTATGCGCCAAAGCCCGTGGTGATTGCGCCATTCGGCATGACGCTTGGCGGCGGCTGCGAAATTGCGCTGCACGGCGCGCGCGTGCAGGCTTCGGCGGAACTCTACATGGGGCTTGTGGAAGTAGGCGTCGGTTTGATTCCGGGCGGCGGTGGTTGCAAGGAGATGCTGCTTCGTTTGAACGACGCGAAAGCCGCATTCGAGTTGATCGGTTACGCGAAGGTGTCAACCAGCGCCGCCGACGCGCGCGGACTCGGGTTGCTGCGACAGGCGGATGAAGTCTCGATGAATCCCGAGCGCTTGATCGGCGACGCCAAAGCTCTGGCGTTGTCGCTTGCTTCGCGTTACTCGCCCGGCGCTCCTCGCGCGGACATTCGCGTGGGAGGCGGCGATACTTTCGCGCTGTTGAAGATCGGAATCTGGATGGCGCGGCAAGGAAACTACATCACCGAATACGATACGGTAGTAGGAGAGAAGTTGGCGTATGTGCTGAGCGGCGGACGCGGCACGGGTGAGCAGACCGTATCGGAGCAGTACCTGCTGGATCTCGAGCGCGAGGCATTCCTGAGTCTCTGCGGCCGGGTGGAGACGCGGCAACGCATGCAGCACATGCTGAAAACCGGCAAGCCGTTGCGGAATTAGAACGAGGGCCCAACATCATGCAACACATGCAAGACGCCGTCATCGTCGATTGTCTTCGCACCCCTGTAGGTAAAGCGCCCCGAGGTGTCTTGCGGCACGCGCGCCCGGACGACCTGGCCGCGGACGTGATTGAAAAGCTGCTGGCAAAGTATCCGGAGGTTCCCGCTAGCGAGATCGAAGATGTGATTCTGGGCTGCGCGATGCCGGAAGCGGAATCCGGAAACAATATGGCTCGCAATGCGGCGTTGCGGGCGGGGTTGCCGAACAGCGTTACGGGCGTAACCATTAACCGCTTCTGCAGTTCCGGGCTGCAATCGATCGCCATGGCGGCGGACCGCATCCGGGCGGGCGGCGCCCACATTATGATCGCTGGCGGAAGCGAATCGATGAGCCTGATTCCGCGCGGCGGCAACAAGCTCGCGCCTAATCCATGGTTTGTCGATCACCGTCCCGAGATCTATATGAATATGGGACTGACCGCCGAGCAGTTGCGCCAGCGGTACAACATTTCGCGCGAAGAGCAGGATGCGTTTTCGCTGCGGAGCCATCAAAACGCGCTTAAAGCCCAGGCTGAGGGGAGGTTCGACGACGAGTTGGTGCCGGTGGCGGTCGAGACAACTACGGTCGCGAACGGAGCAGGCAAGCCGAAGACAACCCTCGCGACATTCGCGAAAGATGAAGGGCCGCGCCCGGATACTTCTCTCGAAGGCCTGGCAAAATTGAAACCGGTGTTTCACGCGAATGGGACCGTGACCGCCGGCAATTCTTCGCAAATGAGCGACGGGGCGGCTATTGCGCTCGTGATGTCCGGTAGGAAGGCGAAAGAGCTCGGACTGAAGCCGATGGCGCGTTTCATCAGTTTCGCGACCGGCGGCGTACCTCCCGAGATCATGGGCATCGGTCCCGTGGTCGCTATTCCGAAAGCGCTGGCGCTGGCCGGTCTTAAGTTGGACGACATCGACGTGATCGAATTGAATGAAGCCTTCGCGGTGCAGGCGCTCGCGGTGATGCGGGAAGCGGGACTCGATCCCGATAAGGTGAACTTGAATGGGGGCGCCATTGCGCTCGGTCATCCGCTAGGCTGCACGGGCGCCAAGCTGACAGCGACCATTTTGCGGGAAATGCAGCGGCGCGGTTCCCGCTATGGCATGGTCACGATGTGCGTTGGCGGCGGGCAGGGCGCGGCCGGAATCTTCGAAAGGATGTAAAACGACTTATGGCTACGGCAACGGCGGCACTTCCCAAAACCGGCGGGGGCGCATTTCTCATCGAGGATCGTTCGCCTTCTGAAATCTTCACGCCAGAGGATTTGACTGAAGAGCATCGCGCGATTGCACGCACGGCCAGAGAGTTTTGGGATAAAGAAGTCGAGCCGCACCTGGATGAGATTCAACACGGCAATCACGATCTGGCCGTGGCGATTCTGCGGAAAGCATCGGCCTTGGGCTTGACAGCCATCACGACCCCCGAGCGCTACGGCGGCATGGGGATGGATCTAGCATCCGCCATGGTGGTTGCCGAACAGATGTCGCGCGATGGTTCGTATTCGGGATGGCACGGCGCTCACGCGGGCATTGGCACAATGCCGATTCTGCTTTACGGCACCGAAGAGCAGAAACAAAAATATTTGCCGAAGCTCGCCGCGGGCGAGATGGTTGGCGCATATTGCTTGAGCGAGCCGCATGCCGGATCGGATGCTTTGGCCGCGAAGACGCGCGCGGATTTAAGTCCCGATGGGAAGCACTACATCCTCAACGGCCAGAAGATGTGGATCACCAACGGCGGCAAGGCCGACTTGTTTACGATCTTCGCGAAAGTAGGTGGCGAGAAGTTTACGGCGTTTCTCGTCGAGCGATCGTTCGGCGGCGTCGTTAGCGGCGCGGAAGAGAAAAAGATGGGCATTAAGGGCAGCTCCACTTGCGCCATCTATCTGGACAATGCGCCGGTGCCGGTCGAGAACGTGCTCGGCGAGGTCGGGCGCGGGCACATTATCGCGTTCAATATTTTGAATTTGGGCCGCCTGAAGCTTGGCCCGTTCGTGGTTGGCGGCTCCAAGAACGTGCTCTTGCTATGCATTCAATATGCGAAACAGCGCAAGGCGTTTGGCACGACCATCTCGCAGTTCGGCATGGTTCAGCACAAATTGGCCGAGATGGCGATCCGCATCTACGCGGCGGAATCGATGAGCTATCGGGTTGTCGGTCTCATTGAATCGCAGCTTCCCCATTTTTCCTGGGATCAGCCCGATGCTTCCCAGCAAATGCTGAAAGCCGTCGAGGAGTTTGCCGCGGAGTGCTCCATGGTCAAAGTCTACGCGTCCGAAGTTCTCGACTACGTGGTCGATGAAGGCGTGCAGATTCACGGCGGCTACGGTTTCCATCAGGATTATCGCGTCGAGCGGGCGTATCGCGATGCGCGCATCAACCGGATCTTCGAAGGCACGAATGAGATAAACCGGATGCTTATTACGGGCATGTTGCTCAAGCGGGCGCAGCGAGGTCAACTGGGTTTGGTGAAAGCGGCGCAAGAGGTCATGGCGGAAGTACTCGGAGGCCCTTCGCCAGGTGCGGCCGGGAATGAGGAGGAGCGGCTGGTTTCGAACGCGAAGAAGATTTCGCTGCTTTTGATGGGTGTGGCGTATCGGAAATACCTGGCGGAACTTGAAAAGCAGCAGGAGATTCTCGCGGGCATTAGCGACGTGGTGATGGAAGTATTCGCGATGGAATCGTCGCTGCTTCGCACGCGCAAGCTGGGCGAATCGCGCCAGGACGGGCAGGCAGCCGACATGTGCGCCGTATTTCTTCGCGACGCGATGGCGCGGATTGAAATGTTTGCCCGCCCCGTGCTGGCGGCGTGTTCCGAAGGCGATTCGCTCCGCGCGAATATGGCGGTGCTACGGCGCTTCGCAAAATACGAACCGGTGGACGCGATAACCATTCGACACCGGATTGCCAGCCGGCTGCTCGACGCCGAGCGCTACGTTGTCTAAAACGCTACGTTGTCTGAACGCCAGCGTATAGTTATCACCGCCGGACTGCCGGGAAGCGGAAAATCCACCTGGCTCGCCCGCCTTGGCGTGAACGCGATTTCCTCGGACGCAATCCGTCAAATGCTGGCGGACGACATTACGGATCAGACAATTCACGCGCGCGTCTTCGCAACAGTTCGTTACATTTTGAGGCATCGGATTGCGATTGGCCGGCCGCTTACATACGTGGATGCCACGCACTCAACGGTCGAGGAGAGGCGTCCGTATATCAATATCGGGCGCTCGTACGGGTGCGATGTGGAAGCGGTATTCTTCGACGTGCCATTAGAAATCTGCCGGCAGCGCAACCGTTTGCGCGAGCGTAAAGTGCCGGACGAGGCGATGGAAATGATGGGCGCGAAGCTGATTGTGCCGAGTGTGGGGGAGGGTTTCCGCCGGGTGAGCGTGATCTCTTACTGAAGATGCATATGATTTTCGATTCGGCTCAAGCGATTATCCAGCTCGGCGAACTTCCCGAGAAGCATGTCCTCAACGCGGCGCAGATTCGCGTCGTGCTTATCGGAGTGCGCTTGTATCAGAT
>JALYXS010000558.1 GCA_030946965.1 Acidobacteriota bacterium | reverse complement strand
CGCTATTTCCGCTTGATCGAATCCGGCGTCGAGCCGCACCGGATTCTCGCGATCACCTTTACCGAAAAGGCCGCGGCCAACATGAAGAATCGGCTGGCAAGCAAACTGGGCGGCCACATGGACCGCGCATATGTTTCGACCATTCATGGTTTTTGCTTCCGGCTGATCCGCGAAAATGCCGTACTGGCGGGCGCCGATCCCGCGAGCGTGATTCTGGATGAGCGCGAAGCGGCTCTGCTTCAGCGGCGGAGTTTGAACGAAGTTCTGGACGAGGTTTTCGACAAACACACCGAGTCCGCGACGCTGTTGATGCGCAGCCTCTCCGATCCCGATCTCGCGCAAGGTCTGCCGGAGATTATCGACGCGATGCGCGGCGCGGGGAGGCGTACTGGGGCAACACAGCCTCGGGGCGATTGTCCATCTTGCGAGGACATTCGAGAAGCTTTTCGGGGCATCGGCTGGTTTCCGAAATTGACGCTCAAGCAGCGCGAGCACCTGGAAGAGATTGCCCAGTGGTGCGATAACCTTCAACGTTTTTCCGGAAAGCCGGATTTGCTCGATTTGTATAACGCGCTCGATTTCAAATTCAACTTACAGCGAGTCCACGCGACTCATAAAGAGGTCCTGAACAAGCTAAAAAGCGAGACCGTCCCAGCGCTCCGGGCATCGATTCTTACTTCGCTCGCCGCGCCGCAACGCAGGATGCTCCTCGATGTCCTCGACCGCTTCGACCAGCTTTATGGCGGGCGCAAGCGCGAACGCGGCGCCCTCGATTTTTCCGATCTGGAAAGTGCCGCCAT
Source organism: Acidobacteriota bacterium (assembly GCA_030946965.1). Lineage (GTDB taxonomy): Bacteria > Acidobacteriota > Terriglobia > Bryobacterales > Bryobacteraceae > JALYXS01. The sequence goes on along the minus strand of JALYXS010000558.1, from coordinate 8,695 downwards.
CCGTCTTCTCGAAGACCACGAGGAAGTCCGCAACCGCATCCGGCGCCAGTTCCAGCAGATAATGATCGACGAGTTTCAGGACGTCAACGGACAGCAGTCGCGGCTACTCGATCTGCTGCGCGGACCCGATACGTTCTACGCCGTCGGGGATATCAACCAGTCGATTTTCGCGTTCCGCCACTCGAGTCCGGCGATCTTTCGGGCCTATCGCGACGATGTGCTCGATCGGGGGAAACATCACGTCGAGCTTGTGGAGAATTGGCGCAGCCGGCCGGAGATTCTGCTAGCGGTGGAGACGATCCTTCATGCCGCGCCCGGCATCGAGCCCCGAGCCCTGATAGCGGCGCGCGCGGTTCCCGAAAAGCCCCAGCCGTCGATCGACGTCATTATCGTGAAAGGCGCGCCCGAAGGGCAAGACAACGAAATCGAAGCGGAGTGGGTGAGCCGCAAAATTCTAGAGTTTCGCGGCCGGAGCGCCCGCTATGGCGATATGGCCGTGCTCGTCCGCAACTCCGAAGCGTTCAATTGGCTCGCCCAGGCATTCGAGAAGCACGGAATCGAGTATCTGCTGAATCGCAAGAAGGGGTTTTTCGACTTGCGCGAAGTAACCGACCTCACGCATCTGCTGCGCGCGATCTCCAATCCGCGCGATGAAATCAGCACCGCGGCCGTGCTTCGCTCGCCCTTCGTGGCCGTCTCGGATGAAGCGCTGCTGCGGTTGAAACAAATCGACCCGAATTTGGGCGGCGCGCTCTCGCGATTGAAGCACGGCGCCGCTCCCGCCTTCGATCCACTGGATCTCGCAAAATTGCGGCATTTCGACGAGCGTCTAAGGGCGTGGCGGGCCGAGCAGCCATACGTTGCACTCGACCGGCTGCTCATCCGCGCCATGGAGGAATGCGCCTATCCTTTTCAAACGGGGCAAACGGGCGGCCGCGCGGACGCGAACATCGAAAAATTTTTGGCGCTGGCCCGAAAAGCGAGCGTTCCGCTGGCGCAATTCGTCGAGGACCTCGCGCTCATGCGGGAGGATGAAGCCCGCGAGCGCGACGCGCCGTTCGATGACAACGTAGACGCCGTCCGGCTAATGACGGTTCACTCCGCCAAAGGCCTCGAGTTTCCGATTGTGTTCCTGCCGGCGCTCCACCTGGGAATGAGAAACTCCAAACCCGCGATTTCGTTTACCCAGGAATTCGGGCTAGGCGTCTGCTGGAAAGATCCGGTCAGCGGCAAACCGCAAGCCGATTCCATTCATTTCGCCAACGCGGGCGTTATTAAGCAGAGGGATATTGAAGAAGCCAACCGGCTGCTCTATGTTGCGCTGACGCGCGCCGAGGACCATCTGGTTCTGTCGTACGCCATTCCCGAAAAAACCCCGAAGAACTGGGCCGGGACAGTCGCGCGTGTCTTCGATCCGGAAAACAGAGTGCCGGATGGGATCGAAACGGCAGTTGAGGTAACGGCGCCCGGCGGCCGGACATTTCACGCGAAGGTCGTTTGCGCCAACGCCGCTCCGGACCGCATGGGCGGTGGTTTCGCGGAGAAATCGTCCGCTTTCGTCCAGATCGTCGCGCGCCCCGAAGTTTTGGATCGGCACGACGGGAATATCAGCGTTACTTCGCTGGCGGTTTATGCGGATTGCCCCCGCCGTTATTATCTGGCGCATTATCTCGGCTGGGATCGCCATAACGCGCCGCCTAACCAGGCTGACGGGAAGACGGCTTCGCACGGCGTGTCCGCGAGCGAAGTCGGATTGCAGGTTCACAATCTCCTCGCCGGCATCCCCGTTGGCAGCCCGAGCCTCGATGCGTGCCGGTTAGCCGATACTTTCGACCGAAGTAAACTCGGCCGCCTGGCGCGCCGCGCGACTCGCGGCGAGCGGGAGTTTCCTTTTCTTTTGGCGATTCACGACGTGGTTCTTAGCGGCAAAATCGACCTCTGGTTCGAAGATCGCGGCGAGCTGATTTTAATGGATTACAAGACCGGCGAGGTTGCCGCCGGCCTGGCGCCCGAGCGCGCCGGAACATATGCTCTGCAGCTTCGTTACTATGCTTTGGCCCTGGAACGGGTGGCGGGCCGATTGCCCGATCGCGCTTACGTGCATCTGCTGCGCCCGGATGTGCTCGAAGAGATCAGCCTGGACGCGAGTTCATTGGATGCGGCGAAGGGCTTGGTCCGCGAGGTGGCGGAAGCTCAATCGGCCATGCGATTTCCCCTGCGGGAAGCCGCCCATTGCGCGCGATGTCCCTTTTATCGCAATCATTGCCCCGCGAAGTAAAGCCAGGGTTAAACAGTCGCTCTATTTAAACTTGACTTGAGGAATCGCGGCCAGCATAATTGACAGCGAGTACTGTTTTTCGATTTTTTGGAGGAACGATGAAGAGATTAAGCGTTCAATCGCTGATTGCAATGATTTTAGCGGCTCATGTGGGCCTGCTGCCTGCGGCAGCACCGGCGATCGGCGTCGCCCTCGCAAACGGGAATGTTATGGTAGATAACGCCCGGACCCCCGGAAATGCGCCTCTATTTGAGGGCAATACGGTCGAGACCGGCACGGCTTCTTCGCGCCTCCAGCTTCAGAATGGCGCGAGCGTCCAGTTGGCGTCCGATTCACGCGGAAAAGTGTTCAGCAACCGGCTGATCCTAGAGAAAGGCACGACGCAGTTCAGAACGTCAAAGGGATATGAGATCGACGCGCTGACTTTGAAGATCGCCGGTACGGAGGCGAATTCGTCCGCGCGCGTCTCAATGCGTGGCCCGGTTATCCAAGTTGCCGCGCTGAATGGACACGTGAATGTAGTGAACGCCCGCGGAGTCCGGATTGCCAGTCTGGCGGCGGGCCGCGCTCTCGATTTCACTCCGCAGGATACGGCCGGCGCGACGGGCGCTTCGACCATGACAGGATGCCTCTCGCAGTCCGACAACGCCTATTACCTGACGGACGAGACGTCGAATGTAACGGTTGAGCTTCGGGGAGGCAGCCTTTCGCAGCATGTTGGGCATCGGATTCAGGTAACGGGCAGCATGTTGGCTTCGGGCACGCCGACCGGCAACGCTTCGCAGGTCGTCAACGTGAGCGACATCAAGATGCTGGGCACTGGTTGCACAATGCCGGCCGGAGCAGCGGCAGGTGCCGGTACCGGTGGCGCCGCTGCGGCGGCGGGTATGGGCGCGGCGCATGGAACGGCGATTATCGCTGGAATCGTGGTGGCGGCAGCGGTCGGATCGACAGTTGGCGTGATTGCGACGTCGGGCGAAAGTACGAACAATACCGTCAGCCCAGTTCGGTAAACGATAGTAAACAAAACCAAACCCGGGTAGTCAGATCCACCCGGGTTTCCTCGGAACGTCAATTTTGCGCTTGACTTTTCTAGCGAACCATAGGTACCATTACTTTGTTCCACTTTGGAGATCTAACGAAATGAAGAAATTGAGCGTGCAGTCTCTGATCGCATTGATCCTCACTGCAAATATGCCGTTCCTCTCCGCAGCCAACCCGTCTATCGGCGTGGCGCTGGCAAGCGGGAACATAACAATCGATAAGGCAAGCACTCCGGGCAACGCCCCTCTGTTTGAGGGGAACACGATAGAGACCGATAAGAGCGCTTCCCGTCTACAACTTAACAACGGTGTTCGCGTGGTCCTCGCTTCCGAATCCCGCGGTAAGGTGTATCGCGACCGGATGATCCTCGAAAAAGGCTCCACCCAAGTTACAGCGCCAGGCAATTTCGGCGTCGCCGCCGATTTTCTCCGTATAACGGGTACCGACTCAAACTCGTCGGCTACGGTTGCGATGCATGGACAGACGGTTCAAGTAGCTTCGCTTCAGGGTACGATGCAGGTGGCGAATGCACAGGGCGTGTTCTTAACCAAAATTGCTCCTGGAATGGCCTTCGACTTTACCCGGCAAGACGCCAACGCAGGCGCCGGAGCGGCCGATCAGGATAGCACCAATAAAAAGAAGAAAAAGAAAAAGACTCCAGTTGCCGCGGTCGGCGGGGGGAGTGGCACCACGATTGGGGCTATGGGCGCGAGCCATGCGACCATGGTGGTCGCTGGAATCGTAGTCGCCGCTGCCGTCGGGACTACCGTCGGTGTCATTGCAACCGAGGGACAATCGTCACCATCTCAGGCTGTGAGTCCCGCTCGCCCGTAGCGTTTCCTGTTGCTTCGTTCACTGAAAAGCCCCGGTCATTCAGGCCGGGGCTTTTGTATTTGGAGGGTACTACTTGATGTAGTACTCGCAGCCCCTCCCCTGATTCATTTCTGCAACCTTCAACGTTTTCCCGTGTTACCACTCTCAACGCCTGCTGGCGGGGACTTTCCAGTGAAGAACTCTATTCTGATTTTTGGTCTTACACTCGGCTTGACTGGTATGTGGAATCAAGCGAGACCGGACGAACTGCCAGTCTCCGGCGCAAACTGCTCTTTTACGGCGAATCCCGATGCGTTTCTCTCGCGCGAGAGCCGCGTCAGGCGCGAGATCTGGGATCGCGCCTCAAAGCTGAATCAGCGGTTCGGCGCCGCCGTCAACAATTCCGCCGCCGCGCCGCAAAGTATCCCTCAGCGTAATTTTATCGACGCAGCCATCTTCGGCGTTCTCGCCAAGCAGGGAATACCATCGGCGAAACTGTCGGGCGATGAAGAATTCCTTCGCCGCATCACGCTGGACCTGACGGGCCGGATTCCGGCATCGTCCGATATTCGCGCTTTTGCCGCCAATACGAATGCCAACAAGCGCGACACCGTAATTGAGGGGCTTCTGCAGAGCCCGGAATTCGTCGATAAGTGGACGATGTGGCTGGGCGACCTGCTGCAAAATACGTCGGCTTCGACTAATGTTAACCGCAACATCGGCGGCCGCGACGCTTTTCACCAGTATCTGCGGAGTGCGGTGGCGGGCGGCAAGTCTTTCCGCGACCTCGCCTGGGAGTCCGTGACGGCGACCGGGAATACCTATGACGGGAGCGTCGGACAATCGAATTTCGTTTTCGGCGCCACCACCCCCATGGGTCCCATTCAGGACACATATGACACCATGCTTTCGAAGACGGCGACCGCGTTTCTGGGGATCGCTTATTACGACTGCCTGCTTTGCCACAATGGCCACGGACACTTGGACAGCATCAATCTGTGGGCTTCCGCGGTTACGCGGCTCGATGCCGAGCGCATGGCGGCGCACTTCTCGCGTCTTAGCATGCCCCGCCGGACGGATGTAAACGATCCCGTTATGGGAAGCTGGGATGTTTTCGACCGTCCCACGGGCACATACGACCTGAACACGAACTTCGGCAATCGCCCGAATCGCGTGCCGGTGGGCACGACGAAAAGTTTGATGGCGGAATACCGGACTGGCAATGCACCCGCCGCGGGCGGCGACTGGCGGGCGGCGTTCGCCAGCCAACTGGTGGCCGATCCGATGTTCTCCCGTAATTTAGCCAACCGCCTGTGGAAAGCTTTTTTTAATCTGGGATTGGTGGATCCGGTCGATACCATGGACCCCGCGCGGCTTGACCCCAAGAATCCGCCTCTCGCTCCCTGGGTCCTGCAGGCAAGCAATCCCGAACTGCTCGAACGGCTCTCGCAAGAGATGGTTCAGCGCAATTTCCAGCTTCGCGACGCGATTCGCGCGATCGTTCAGTCTTCCGCGTATCAGCTCAGCTCGCGCTATTCGGGGGATTGGAAGCTCGAGTACGTTCCCCTCCACGCCCGCCATTACCCCAGACGCATGGACGCCGAAGAGGTTCACGATGCGATCGCCACGGCTACGGGCGTTCTCGGAACTTATCAGGTGAACGGGGTGGGATCCGACCCGATCGCGTGGGCCATGCAGCTTCCCGAGCCGCGGGAGCCCTTGAGCAACGGAGCCGTCGCCAATTTTCTGAACTCGTTCTTGCGCGGCAATCGCGATAATCAACAGCGAGGCCAGTCCGGCAGCATTCTGCAGCAGTTAAATTTGATGAACGACAACTTCGTTCTGAGCCGCGTCAAAGTGGCTGCGTCGCCGGAGCTGATGGCGCTCTCGAAGATGACGGACAACAACGCGCTGCTGGACGAAATGTTCCTTACGTTTCTGTCGCGCCTGCCCACCGGCGAGGAGCGCCGCAAGGGGAACGATTACCTGAACCAACCCGTTCCCGCGAACGCCAATGCGGCGGCAATCGCGGCGGCGCGAAATGCCGCGATTGAAGACCTGGCTTGGGTGTGCATCAACAAACTGGATTTTCTGTACAGCTATTAAGCCTGAAGCCGGGGGACCACGATGAAAGACCGATTCGGATTCGACAGCTCGAAAGTGCCCGGAACATTCTTCTGGAAACGGCCGCAGATTAGCCGCCGGGTGTTCTTCCGGCACGCGGCCAGCGCGGTGACCGGCTATTATCTGCTGCCCACGCGGCCCATGGAGACAATCGCCAAAGCCGCGGCCACGCCTATCGGCACGGCGAAGAAATGCATCTTCATCCTGCTGGCCGGCGCTCCCAGCCACGTGGACACGTTCGATCTCAAAGAAGGCCCATGGCTCCCCGCCAGTTTCAACCCGACCAGCTACGGCGATGTGCGTTTCCCGCAGGGCCTGATGCCAAAGCTCGCGGACCAGATGGGGTCGCTCGCGTTCGTGCGTTCGGCGCGTTCGTGGGCCGCCGTTCACGGCCTTTCGCAGACGTGGTATCAGATTGGGCGGAATCCGATCTCGGCATTGGCGAAGATCGCACCCCATATCGGGTCGGTCGTATCGATCGAGAAGCGCTCCGGAGACACCGATAAGACCCTGCCGGCTTTTGTTTCCTTGAATGCGGGCGGAAGCACGGCGGGCGCCGGCTACTTGCCGCCCGAAAACGAGCCGTTCTATGTGAATCCGAATGGCGGCGGTTTAGGGAACACGACGCACCGCGACGGCGCCACGCGTTTCGATTCCAGATACAGTTTGCTGCTCGATGTAGATTACGATTCCCGCAATGGATCGCCCATCGGGCCGGCTATCGATGAGATGTCCGCGTTTAGCCTGAGCGCGCGCAAGCTGATGTACAACCCCCAGGTAGATGCCATTTTCAACTTCGACCAGAACGAGCGCAATCGCTACGGCAACACCACGTTCGGCAACGCCTGCATTACCGCCCGCAATCTGCTGCGCGCGGAAAATGGCGCGCACTTCGTCCAGATTACGTTTGGGAGCTGGGATCATCACACGAATATCTATGCTCCGAATGCCGGATTGAGCGTCATGGGCAAGCAATTCGATTCGGGTTTAGCGACGCTTTTAACCGATCTGCGAAACGATGGCACGCTGGACCAGACTTTGATCGTCGCTTTAGGCGAATTCGGGCGCACGATCGGCGACGTGAACTCGGGCGGGGGACGCGATCACTTCCTGCAGCAATCGATCCTGTTTGCGGGAGCGAAAGTAAAGGGCGGACAAGCCATCGGCTCCACCGACGCCAAGGGCTCGCAGACGGCCGATCCCGGCTGGGCTCGCGGTCGCGATGTCAGGCCGGAAGACGTGGAAGCTACCATTTACTCCGCCTTGGGCATCGATTGGACGACTACCCGGCATGACGATCCCTTGGGACGCGGTTTCGATTATGTGCCGTTTGCCGCCGAGCAGGATCTCTACGGCCCGATCAACGAACTCTGGGCTTGATGCGCGATCCGGTGGACATCGGCCAAGCTCCAATCGTTGCGAGGAACGCGCCCGCAAGCAGTAATAACGCTCGCCTGAATTCTCCCTCTGCGGCGAACCTGTAGGAACTATAAAAAAAGCCGCGCGCCAGCAGTACGAATGCCACCAGGCTGAATAGGAACAGAAGCACTCGTAGTTTCGACACCCCGGCCAGCAAGATGCAGACCAAGCCGAGAAGCCCCAGAGAAAAGAGCCATACCGGCAGACGGTGGCCGGTCCACGGCAGCCAGCCTAGCTGCAAGTCCTCGTTGCCACTTAGTAACGTTACCGCGGAAACCGCTATCGCCATCAGGCACAATATCCCTTCAAAAATGTAGCTATAAATCCGCAGCACGTTTCGCAAGACAACCACGCCGGCAACCTCCTAAGAACGGGAAACCGTAAGTTTAACAGGGATCTGTTATCGGGGTTCCGGGGAGGCGGGCCTCGGCCTGATCTCCAGCTTGCGCACGATATCCGCCGCCGTTGCGATTCCGTTTCTCTTTCCCTCCAATTCCCGGTAAATCGGGTTTTGGCGGTATATTTGACCTTGGAAACGCTCCGCAATAATTCGATTGGCCCGCGCGATTTCCGACTCCAGCGCGGCGCACAACACCTTCCGGATAAACTCTACTTCTTCTCTGCTCATCTTTCGTCCTTGCCGCCGCGTGCGGTATCTCCTCCATGGCCGCGCCATGGCCGCTTCCGCCATGGAAGCCGCGTAAGATCACCGTCTCGCGGTGAGTAAGTTTCACGTACCTTTTAAATCATAATTCGAATTGGAATAGCGGCGGCGCAATCCCGGCCTGTTTAGGCTAATACTTTGTACTGACAATACTGGCTTATCTATGAGTCCCCTTTTTCCCTAAATTTCTGAGGCCAGTTTCAGGTATTCCTTTTAAAACTACTAGTACTTTCCCAATTGGACACTGCCGTTATCGGTTGTATCCTCGGCGAACGGAGGCTTTCATGAACTACCGCTCGTCAATGATTCTTGCTGCTATCGTTTTATCTCCGGTGGCCGCCTTTGCTCAGGTC
>JALYXS010000552.1 GCA_030946965.1 Acidobacteriota bacterium | reverse complement strand
CGCAAATCACCGATCTGGCCGAAAAGACGCTTCCCGGAAACATGACTACAGGCTTCACCGGAACCGCGAAAGCTTTCCAGAGTTCGCTGGTTAATCTGCCGCTGCTCTTGATGGTCGCGATCGCGGTAGTCTACATCGTGCTGGGCGTGCTCTACGAAAGCTACATCCATCCGCTCACGATCCTTTCCGGCCTGCCGTCCGCCGGATTGGGCGCGCTGCTAACTCTAATCGTGTTCGGCGAGGACTTGAATATTTATTCCTTTGTCGGCTTGATCATGCTAATCGGAATCGTGATGAAAAACGCGATCATGCAGATCGATTTCGCGCTGGCAGCCGAGCGGAACGAAGGCAAGAGCCCGCGCGATGCGATCCACGAAGGCTGCCTGACGCGCTTCCGGCCCATTCTGATGACCAGCATGGCGGCGCTATTGGGCGCAATTCCGATTTCGCTCGGATACGGCGCGGGCGGAGAAGCCCGCCGCCCCTTGGGATTGGCCGTAGCGGGCGGCCTGATCTTCTCGCAGCTCCTGACTTTATATCTCACGCCGGTAGTTTACACGTACATGGCGGCGTTTCTCGGGCGCTCCAAAAAGAAGAAGGCACCCGCACTGTTGGGCTCCGAACCCCTGGTTCCCGCGCGTTCATGAATATTTCCGAAACTTTCATCGAGCGCCCGATCGCGACTAGCCTCATGATGGTGGCGATCGCGCTTTTTGGCATGGTGGCTTACCGTTCTCTTGCGGTCAGTGATCTGCCGAACGTCGATTTGCCAACGCTACTGGTAACGGCCAGTTTGCCGGGCGCGAGTCCGGACACCATGGGGTCGGCGGTGGCCACTCCGCTCGAAAACCAGTTCTCGCTTATCGCCGGCTTGGATTCGATGACCTCGACGAACTCGCTCGGAGCGACGCAGATCACGCTCGAATTCGACCTCAGCCGCAATTTGGATGGCGCCGCGGTGGATGTACAGGCGGCCATCACCCAGGCATCCCGTTTGCTGCCGCAAGGGATGCCGACTCCGCCCACGTTCACCAAAGTCAATCCGGCGGACCAACCGATTTTGTATCTCGCGCTTACATCGCCCTCCGTTCCGCTCTGGACGCTTGATGAATACGCCGAGACTAGAATCGCGCAGCGCATTTCGATGGTCAGCGGCGTCGCGCAGGTGCAGGTGCTCGGCGCGCAGAAGTACGCCGTCCACGTGCAAATGGACCCGCACGCGATGGCGTCGCGATCGGTCGGCATCAACGAAATTGAAACGGCCCTCAAGAACTGGAACGTGAACTTGCCCACGGGCACCATCAACGGGCCGCAGCGCGCTTTCACTCTGATGGCCACCGGCCAGTTAATGAGCGCGGACCAGTATAAATCGCTCGTGGTGGCGTATCGCAAAGGATCGCCGGTCCGCCTGGAAGAACTGGGAAAGGTAATCGACAGCGTTGAGGACGACAAGACGGCTTCCTGGTTCTACACGCACGAAGGCAACCAGCGGGCGATCGTGCTCGGTATTCAGAGGCAACCGGGCACGAACACGATGGAGGTTACGGACAACATCAAGAAGTTGCTGCCGTTGTTTAAAGCCGAACTTCCCCCGTCCGTCAAAATGAACATCCTGTACGACCGCTCGGACACGGTGCGCGAATCCTTCAACGACGTGAAATTCACCATGGCCCTTACGCTGGGGCTCATCGTCATGGTGATTTTTTTGTTCCTGCGCAATCTTTCGGCGACCGTGATCCCGAGCCTCGCGCTTCCGTTTTCGATCATCGGTACCTTCGCGGTGATGTACGTGTTGGATTACAGCCTCGACAACCTTTCGATGATGGCTCTGATTCTCTCGATCGGGTTCGTCGTTGACGATGCCATTGTGATGCTCGAGAACATCGTGCGCCACATGGAGATGGGCGAGAAGCCGATGGCCGCCGCCCTCAAGGGATCGAAGGAAATCAGTTTCACCATCGTGTCGATGACTCTGTCGCTCGCGGCTGTGTTCATTCCCGTGTTGTTCCTCGGCGGCATCCTCGGACGTCTGTTCAAAGAATTCGCGGTTACCATTTGCGTCGCCATTCTGATTTCGGGCGTGGTTTCCGTTACGCTTACGCCGATGTTGTGCAGCCGCTTCTTGAAATCGCCGCACGACCAGAAACGATCGAAGCTGTATCGCCTGACCGAGCGTTGGTTCGAAAAATGGCTGCACCAATATGACGTCTCTCTCCAGTGGGTGCTGCGCTACCGCCCCATCACGATGATTGTTTTCGTGGTGGTGCTGATCGCAACGGCGTGGATGTTTATTGCGATCCCGAAAGGCTTCATCCCCGATCAGGACACGGATCAGATTGCGGCTGTAACGGAAGCGGCGCAAGGCACTTCGTTCCGGCAGATGGTGGAATATCAAAGAGCGATTTCGGACGTGATCAGCCAGGACCCCAATGTGGAGGCGCTCATGTCGAGCGTCGGAGGGACGGCATCGTCTACGCTGGGCGGCCCGAATTACGGGCAACTCGTCGTCCACTTGAAACCGCGATCCCAACGGCGGCTGCTGGTGAACGATATCATCGCGGAATTGCGGCCCAAGATCGCCCAATTTCCGGGGATGCGCGTGTACCTGCAGAATCCGCCCACAATCCGGATTGGCGGGCAAGTTACCAAGAGCTTGTACCAGTTTTCGATGCAATCGCCAGACAAGCCGGAACTCTACGAACAATCGCAGTTGTTGGCGGAACAGCTTACGGAACTGCCGTTTTTGCAGGACGTGACCACCAACCTGGCGATCAAGAGTCCGCAAGTGCAATTGACGATCGACCGGGACAAAGCGGCGGCGCTGCAAGTGAATGCGAGCCAGATTGAAAACGCTCTTTACGACGCTTACGGGCCTCGGTGGGTCTCGACGATTTACGCCGCGATCAACGAATACAAGGTGCTGCTGGAATTGAAGCCGGAGTACCAAGCCGACCCGCGGGC
>JALYXS010000538.1 GCA_030946965.1 Acidobacteriota bacterium | reverse complement strand
ACGGTCATGACTTTGGTGCAAGGCGCGAACACCTACGTCGAGCAGAAGATCGCCAATCTCGGAACGAATGTTTTTCGCATCGCGCGGACGCCTTTCGCGGTGGTCGATTTCACCGCCGTCGTCAAGGCGTTGCGAAACAAGCGCCTCGATGTGGAGGATCTTCAGGCCGTCGCCGCGCAATGCGAGCACTGCCAGTATGTCGGCGCGAGTGCATCCAGCACGGTTTCCGTTACTTATAAAAATCGCCAGCTCGACGACGTGACACTTTACGGCTACACGCCGAATATGGCGGAGATCGACACGCGTACGGTTCAGGACGGCCGCTACTTTTCGGAGGCCGAGGACCGGCACGCCACGCCTCTGTGCCTGATTGGAGACACCTTCGTTCAGCAATGGTTCACCGGCGCCAGTCCATTGGGCGCGTCCGTGCGGGTGGGCAATCAAGAACTAACCGTGATCGGAACGTTCGAGAAGATCGGCTCCGTGCTGGGGCAGGATCAGGATAATTTCGTGATTGTCCCTCTGAGTACCTATCTAAAATTCCGCGGCGCGCGATCCAGTTTGACTCTTGAAGTGAAGGCCGCGGGCGGTGAAAAAATCTTTCAGCTCGCGCAAGACGATTCGCGCGTGATCCTCCGCACCCGCCGGCACGATACTGGCAACGACGATGATTTTTATATTGGAACCGCTCAGAATTACATGTCGCTTTGGGAACAAATCAGTGGAGCGTTTTTCACCGTCTTCGTGATGGTAAGCGCGATTTCGGCGGTCGTGGGCGGAATTGTCATTATGAACGTGATGCTGGTTAGCGTGACGGAGCGGACAAAGGAAATCGGGGTGCGGCGGGCCGTGGGCGCAACGAAGCGGGACATTCTGCGGCAATTCCTGACCGAGAGCGTGATGCAATGTGTCATGGGCGGAATTGTGGGCATCGTCATTGGATTCGCCTGCGCGGTTGCGCTCAGGACGTTAACCTCCTTTCCAGCATCCGTGAAGACTTGGGTAGCGGTGCTGGGCGTCGCGCTCAGCTCGACGATCGGAATTTTTTTCGGCATCTATCCGGCAATGAAGGCGGCGCGGCTCGATCCAGTCGCCGCCCTGCGCTCCGAGTGAACATTCCGGCTCAATGTGGCGCACGCAAGAGTGCGTCCCGTGTCGAGACTCTTCTCGACACTTGTCCGCGTGTCAACACTCCCGGCCGAAAACCGTATCCCCATGAGTGGGGACACGGCACGCAAGAGTGCGTGCGCCACATGCGCCACAAGCAATGACCCGCACCGAGTTCACCGAAAATTTGCGCGCGGCGGCGGATACGCTACGGTCCCGCAAAATCCGGTCGGCGCTAACCATCCTGGGCATCGTAATCGGAGTGACATCCGTGATCGCCGTCGCTTCGATCATCGACGGACTAAACGGCTTTATCAAGGATCGCGTGGCCAAACTCGGATCGCGCACCCTGTTTGTGTCGCGTATTCCGTTTGGAACGGTTCCCGGCCACCTCACTGAAAAAATTCGAAGACGGAAATACCTGGAGATCGACGACGCCCGGTTTCTACGGGAGAGTTGCCCATCGCTCGAGTACGCCACGGCGTTCGCGAATCGTTTAAATTTTGAAGAGGCCGCCAACCACCTGCGATATGGCAATGAACACGTCGAGCGGTTTCTGCTGCGCGGCGTGGAACCGCAATATATCGATACAATTCCTATCTTTGAGATCGCCGAAGGCCGCTTTGTCTCGGCTTACGATCAAGAGCATGCGCGTTCGGTGATCGTTATTGGGAGCGGCATTGCGGATGCGCTGTTTCCCAATGCCGACCCCATCGGGAAGCAAGTGCGGCTTGACGGCCGTCTGTACGAAGTGATCGGCGTTTTTGAAAAAGACGCGGGATTGTTCTCAGCCGGGGGCGTCGATATTTTCGCGTGCATTCCCCTGGCAAACTTTCACAAGAACTATCCGGAGGTCCGGGAATTTTTTATCGGCGCTTCGGGACGCGAAGGCATCGAGCCGCGCATCGTGCAGAGCGAGGTTACCGAAGCGATGCGGCGGCGCCGGCGCGTGCCGCACAACGCGGAGAACGATTTCGAAGTCGGCGACGCGAGTTTTCTGACCAATCTCTGGAATCAGCTCACAGCCGCGCTGGTGCTATTGACGGGAATCATCAGTTCGATTGGATTGCTCGTCGGCGGAATCGGCGTGATGAACATCATGCTGATTTCGGTCACGGAGCGGACCGCCGAGATTGGACTCCGGAAGGCGGTAGGCGCGCGAAAGGCGGACATTCGGATTCAGTTCTTATTCGAGGCGATCGCGCTTTCGGGAATCGGGGGCATCATCGGGATACTAATGGGGGCGGCGATCGCTTATGCGGTTCGCACGTTGATTCCTTCCATCCCGGCCGTCGTTTCTTTGGTTTGGGTGGTGCTTGGCGTCGCGATATCCGTGGGAATCGGGCTGTTTTTCGGGTATTATCCGGCTAATCGCGCGGCAAATCTGGACCCAATCGTGTGCCTGCGATACGAGTAGCGCGGTAAGTGGGAGACTAAAGAGTTCCCACAATCATGCGAAAAGTTTTTCAGTGGAAGTTAAAGCGGCGCGATATCCAGCTTGGCGATCGCACGTTGATTGTCGCGGTTCTAAACGTTACGCCCGATTCGTTTTCGGACGGCGGAAAGTACCAGGAACCCGACCGTGCCTTCGCGCGCGCCATGGAGTTGGAGGAGCAAGGCGCGGATCTGATCGATGTCGGCGCGGAATCGACCAAGCCGGGGTCGGCGCGAATTTCGGTGGCGGAGGAGTTGCGCCGTCTCATTCCGGTGCTGAAGAGGCTGAACGGCCGTCTCCGGATTCCGTTGTCAGTCGATACTTATAAAGCCGAAGTAGCGGAGCGCGCGCTCGATCACGGGGTGGAAGTTATTAACGATCCGAGCGGACTCACGTTTGAGCCACAGCTCGCGAAGGTTGTCGTGCAGTGCGACGCCGGCGTGATTCTGAATCATATGCGCGGACGGCCCGAGACCTGGGCGAAGCTGGGTCCGATGCCGGATGTGATGGGCACGATTATTCGGGATCTTGAAGCGACCGTGAACCGGGCGCGCGGCGCGGGCGTGGACCACAACCGGATCGTGATCGATCCGGGGATCGGTTTCGGCAAACGCAAGGAGCAGAACGCCGAAATTCTGGCCCGGCTTTCAGAAATGGCGCGGTTAGAACTTCCGGTGATGGTCGGGCCTTCCCGGAAGGCGTTTTTGGCCAAGGCAACCGAGCGGGAAACACAATTCGCGACGGCGGCGGCGGTCACGGCGGCGGCACTCGGTGGGGCGCATATGGTCCGCGTCCACGACATTTTAGAAATGCGCGCGGTATTGGCCGTGGCGGACGAGATCGCGCGTGCCGCGGCGGAGTTGGCGGAAAGGACCGCCGCCAAAGCGGACGTCGAGCATCAGCCAACTCCGCGGCTTAGGACGACGCGGCAGGTCGGTAAGTGATGTCGATAATTTGACGCGCGCTCACCGGCGAAACCCAATGCTCGAAGGTGGCGGACGTGCCTTCGAGCGCGCGCCCGGTGAGCGATCGCAACTCCGCTGGAGTGAACGCCCGGCGTATGGACTGGCGACCATCGAGCGCAGTGGCCCTGCTCACGAACGGGCAGATGAAGACGGTGAAGAGAATAATCGGAAGCGGATGCCGCACCAGGTCGAGGCAGACGAAGCGGCGGCAGGACCGGCTGGTGTTGCGGATTAAATCGATAACCTGGGTCTCGGAGAGATGGTGGAGGAGTAGGAGCGAGACCGCCGCATCGGCTTGCGGCAACGGATCGCGCGTGGCGTCCGCGGCGGCGATTGAGATGCCATAGGGATCGCCGGCGGGAACGCGCAGGTCCACTCCCATAACGGCCGCGCCCAGGTCTTTGCGGATGCGATCGAGCAGCGCGCCACCGCCGCAGCCAATATCGAGCACGCTGCGCGGCGGATCGCGCTTAAGCCTTGCGACGATGGCGCTCATGTTCCCGAGCAGCGAGTTTATAAGCTTCAGATCGCGGTGGAACATCTGCATCATGGATTCGGGGACGTCGGGGTCGTCCATGATTTCGGGAGTAAGCGAGCGCTGCATTTCTATCCTTACTTGTGGAGCCACAAGATACCATGGTGGGATCGTGACAGTAGGCGAATTGGCGGGGCGGCTCGGCGCGGCCTACGAAGGCGATGGCGAAGCGGAATTGACGGGCGCAGCATCCATCGAAGCCGCCACCGCAACCGACCTTGCGTTCATTAGCGGGAAGAAGGCGTTTGCGGCGGGCCGGAGTTCCTCGGCGGGATGTCTGATCGCGCCCCCCGACTATTCAGGAACGGAAGCGCAATCGGTAATTCGCCACCTTGCGCCGCGCAATTTATTCGCCCGCGCGGCGGCACTGCTGTATCCAGGCGCGCCGCTTCAACCGGGCATTCACGAAACCGCCGTGATCGCGCCTTCCGCGAAGATCGACCCCGAAGCACAGATCGGTCCCCACGTTTCGATCGGTGAAGGCGCGCGTATCGGGCAGGCTTCACTTGGCGCATCGTGCAGCATCGGCCCTTACGTCGAAATCGGCGACGCCTGCGTGCTGCACGCGAATGTGACGCTCTATGAACACGTCCGCATCGGCCGCGGCGTCGTCTTGCACTCGGGCTGCGTGATCGGCGCGGACGGCTTCGGCTTCGTGTTCGAGGATGGCCGGTACGTAAAGTTTCCGCAGATTGGCCGCGTGAAAATTGAAGACAACGTCGAGATCGGCGCGAACTCTTGCATCGACCGCGCGGCTCTGGGG
>JALYXS010000525.1 GCA_030946965.1 Acidobacteriota bacterium | reverse complement strand
CGAAGCTGGAATCAAACCATCGGCGCGATGCGATGAACCAGCGGGCGCTTCGAAAACTCGGCTGGAAATTATTGATCGTGTGGGAATGCCAGCTAAAGAATCTGGACCGAATCGCCGAAAGGTTGGGCAGATTCCTCGAACCAGAGAGATGACGTCAGTCGAGTTATTCACGGGAGCCGGCGGCCTGGCCCTCGGTATTGAGGGAGCTGGTTTCCGCCACGACGTTGTTGTCGAACGGGACAGGTATTGCTGTGAAACGATCCGCCGCAACCAGAGCCGGGGCTTCGCTCCTCTTTCCGGTTGGCGGATAGTCTCCGGTGACGTGCGGAACTTCGACTACCGCAGTGTTGGAGGGAAAATCGATTTACTGGCGGGTGGCCCGCCGTGCCAGCCTTTTTCCATAGGCGGAAAGCACCAGGCGCATCGGGATTCGCGGGACATGTTTCCAGAGATGGTTAGGGCGGTGCGCGAACTGAGACCCAGCGCGATCTTGGTGGAGAATGTTAAAGGCCTTACGCGGAAGGCTTTCGCCGATTATTTCAGCTACATTGTGCTTCAGTTAAGCCATCCGGAAATCACGAGAGATTCCGGAGAGAATTGGACTGAACACAGAGTGCGGCTGGAACGCCACCACACGAAAGGAAAATGGCACGGACTCGAATACAATATTGTTTCGCGGCTTGTTAACGCGGCTAACTATGGAGTGCCGCAAAAACGCGAGCGAATCTTCTTCGTGGGCTTCCGATCCGACCTTGGCGTTGAATGGGCATTTCCAGAGGAGACGCATTCGCTAGATGCGCTGCTCGACGAGCAATGGGTATCCGGCGAATATTGGGACAGACACAAAATCTCAAAGAAAGATCACCCCGCCATCGCCGGGCGATTGGCATCCCGCATCGCGCGACTGAGAGAGGAAGATGGGATGACCTTATTCCCGAAGCGCCCTTGGAGAACTGTCCGGGATGCAATTTCCGATCTGCCCGATCCCGAATATGCCAATGTCGGCGAAATTCCAAACCACATCCACAACCCGGGCGCGCGCAGTTATGCCGGCCACACTGGAAGCGCGATAGATGAAACAGCGAAGGCGCTCAAGGCGGGCGACCACGGAGTACCCGGCGGAGAGAATACGGTTGTCCTGCCGGATGGCAGAATTCG
This sequence comes from Acidobacteriota bacterium, assembly GCA_030946965.1. Classification (GTDB taxonomy): domain Bacteria; phylum Acidobacteriota; class Terriglobia; order Bryobacterales; family Bryobacteraceae; genus JALYXS01. The sequence goes on along the minus strand of JALYXS010000525.1, from coordinate 2,759 downwards.
GTACTTCACGGTGCGCGAATCGGCGCGCATACAGACGTTCCCGGACGACTACGTCTTTCACGGGTCGTGGACCGAGAGTATGAGACAGTTGGGCAACGCAGTTCCCGTTCTGCTCGGCGAGACGATCGCTCTAGCAATTCGACAGCGGCTCGCCTGCTTGCGATAATCGCGACTTGGAGCAACCCTACAACCCTCTCGATAAAATCCACATTGGCGAGAACATCAGGGACGCGCTGCTCAAGCAGACCGTTCATCAATTAGAACCCGGCGAAAGATTCCCGGGCGCCGGAATTTATGCAATCTATTACACGGGAACTTTTCCGGCGTACCAACCGGTAACCGACCGGAACAGGGATGGGAAATTCGATCTTCCGATCTACGTGGGTGAAGCCGTGCCGGAAGGCTCACGCAAAGGCGGCCTGATATGCAATACAAAATCGACCTATAAACTTCATCAACGGTTGCGGGAACATGCAGGTTCCATCGCTCAAGCAAACAATCTCCATTTAGACGACTTCCATTTCAGATTCCTTGTGGTGGACGACATCTGGATACCGCTCGGAGAGGCCTTAATGATTCACACATTTGCGCCCCTCTGGAACAAGATAGGGGGATTTGGAATTCACACCCCGGGCGGGAATCGTCCGCAAATGACATCGGCGTGGGATACGTTGCATCCGGGCCGGCCATTCGTGGCGAGAGTCAAACTGCTCCCCAATCCAAAGTCACGGGACCAATGGATGCTTGAAGTTCAAAAATATTTGGCGTTACCGAAACGGGTTCAGCTACAGGTGCCCAGGGTAGAAATGGGTGAAGAGGATTGACTCCGGTCATGAAGATCCGAAGACTTCTGTGCGGGATGCTCTTATGCGGCGTTCTGACGGGAGCGGATGAAGCGGGCAAGATCGTGCGTCCCGCGGAGGGAGCGGCGATGCCGTCCAACGCGATCGATATCGCCGCGACCGCGCCGGCCGGCAAACTGGAGTTAGATGGCGCGGCTGTCAAAGCCGAGGAACCGTTTCCAAATGTGTTTCACGTGGTTCTGAAAGCGTCTCCCGGCGAGCACAAGCTCACCCTGGTTTGGGATGGCGGCCGCAAGGAGGTCCGATTCTTCGTCGGGCCAAATCCGCCCTCGGAATTCAAGCCCTTTCACGAACACCCTCCAGTTGCCGGCGTGGCTTGCACGCAGTGCCACGAATTGAGTAAGCGCGGCCATTTCCGTTTCAAAGAAGGAGCGTGCTTTGAATGCCATCAGAGTGTTACATTCGCGAAGATTCACACGCACGATGCAACGGTGCTCGCCCAGTGCGGCTTGTGCCACAACGCGCACGGATCGACGGTGAAGGCGCACCTCTTGTATCCCAAGGAGACGGCTTGCAAGTTGTGTCATGGCTGAAGGGCAACGCTGAAGCCGGTAGAATAGTCTCGCCATGATCACGCGCAGACAAATGATTGCGGCCGCGGTTGCCGCGCCGGCTGTCATTTCAAGACACGCAAAAGCCCAAACGCAGGGAAGACCGCGGCTCGGCGGCGCTCCCACGGCCTTCAGTCTGAGAATGCGGGCAGCGCGCGCGGCCGGGCAGCAGTTCGATCTGGTGGAGCACTGCCATGAGTTGGGCCTCGGAGGTGTCGAGACCTTTCTGCCGAAAGACGCCGGGGCCGTGAAGAACCTGCGGCAGAAGGCGGAAGCCTACAACATGCTGCTTGTCCTGAACGCGCCTCTCCCCAAGAGTTCCAGCGACGTCGCGGCTTTCGATGCCTCGGTAAGAGCTTGCAAGGAATGCGGCGCAATGGCCATGCATGCCGCCATGACGGGCCGGCGTTACGAGGACTTCGATTCGCTCGAAGCTTTCAAACAAAAATTTGAGCAGGCCCAACAATCCGTCGCCTTGGCGGAACCCGTGCTGCGGAAGTATCGCATGAAACTTGCCATCGAGAACCATAAAGGCTGGCGCGCGGCCGAGCAGGCGGCGTGGATGAAGCGTGTAGGCAGCGAGTGGGTCGGTGTCGCCTATGATTTAGGCAACAATATTTCCCTCTGTGAAACGCCCGATGAGACCTTCCGGTTGCTTTCTCCTTATGCGGTTTTCTGTCATATAAAAGATATGGGAGTCGAGAACTACGCCGACGGATTTTTGCTTTCAGAAGTTGTTTTTGGTCAAGGCGTCATCGATCTAAAGAAGACCGTTGACGATCTGCGGGCGAAGGATTCCAACATGCTTTTCTGTCTTGAGATGATCACGCGCGATCCGCTGAAAATTCCGGTATTCACGGACAAGTACTGGGCGACTTTCGACGATTCCTATAGCCCGATGCCCGCGCGCGATCTGGCTAAAACGCTCGAATTGGTCCGCCAGAACCCGCCGAAAACGCCACTGCCGAAGATCGCGGGCCTCAACTCCGCGGAGCAGGTGAAAGCCGAGGATGAATACAATCTGCGCTGCATCGCCTACGCCCGGGAACATCTGGGTTTGTAGGAGGCGGCGATAGGATATAGATAAATGCCCATGACTCGCCGCGATCTTCTCGACCTCGCAGTCCGCGCGGGAGCGCTGCCGGGCGCGTCCGAATTTTTCTCCACCTGGCTTCACGCGGCCCAGAGCCATTCTCACAGCGAAGGCTCCGCGGCTCCCCCGCAACCGCCGCTGTTGCAAAACTACCAGCCGAAATTTTTTAGCCCCGAAGATTTTGCGGCGCTGCAATCGTTCACTGAAATTCTGATTCCCACGGACGATACCCCGGGTGCGCGCGAAGCGTAT
>JALYXS010000497.1 GCA_030946965.1 Acidobacteriota bacterium | reverse complement strand
CGTCACGGAGGATGTATCGGCCGTGGCCGCCAAATCTCAACTACGCGCGTTTCCCGTCAAGTCGACCGCTTCTCGGCAACCCCCGGGTAGCATCACCCGATCTCGGCAGTGAGAGTCAGTGTGAGTTAATTCGGGGGCTGGTCCGGCAGCATTCTCCTGGCAGTGGCCAGATTTTCCTGCACAAAAGCGCCGTGTCCGCTTGACTCAACATGTTCTCTCCGACAAGGCACGAAGAGCCAGGACACAGGAACATCCTCGGCTAAGTCTGGTGCCCTGCTTCTTCGATTTAGCGCATCGGTAACGAGAGGGTCTCCAGTTGATAGGGCCCTGGCGTCACCAGCGATCCACTTGCCAGCGCGCAGAACGTCGACGCGCAATTCGGCATGAATCGGCTCAGACCCTTCGGCAAAAACCATATTCACCCCACAGAGGACGAGGAGGTCAGATTGTTGTGTCGTCACATCGGCTACGTTAACCGGGAGGTCACCGGCCGCGCAAATAGAACAGCTTCGCTCAGCTTGTCACGCCGGATTCGCCGCCAGCGACACCAGCGCCCGCCTATGGGAAGGTAGTCGGCTTATCAGGAGAGCGGCGCCACGAAACTTCGGATGCGGAGCCGCGAATGATCCGGCCCATGCATTGCCCGGTGCAGTGCTCGGCGTGCGAGTCAATTCCAAGCGGATTGTTTTGCGCGGAAAGAGTGGTGGGAGAGGGATTTCCACCCCCTCGCTTCTCCTTGGGGGCGCGAGTGATGCACAACGGACCTGATGACCAGCCTCAATTGGGGGCATCACTCTCCCGGAAGCGACGACGCGTTCCCAACGCCATTCTTAATGGAATCGATTGTTGCCATTGTTTTATTTCCTTTCTTAACCGCTGCCTTCGTACTCTTCTTCGCAACCGCCTTAGAGCCTGCCACCGATTTGGCCTTCGGCTTCGGTTTGGCTTTTGCCCGTCCGAAGCCTAATGCCACGTTGGCTTCACCCTTAACGATCACATCGATCTTTCCGTCAGCTTTGATCAATCGAGGAGCAATGCCCCCAATCAAGCTAATCACCATGCCCAGCACAACTGTTGCCTTTGCCAAGCTCGTGAAACCTGTATTCTATCGTGAATCCCCTTCTGTCAAGCAGTGCTCAGCCCCCGGGTAAGCGTCGAAGTTGACTGATCCTTCCCGGGCACCCAATCTTCTGCCGATATGGCGAGCCGCTTATGGCAGTGATCCAGTAAAGCGGATTCCGGCCGCATGGTCGGTAAGGCGGAAGCAATCCACATGAGCGGGAAGTCGCGTATCGTACACTGGCCAGATACGGCATTCTGAGCGATAGATCCTCGCTAGTCGGGTTGTATTTACTAACCCTCGAGACGGTTCTTTTAAACTGACTCACTCCCGGCTTTCCTATGGATTCGCCGCGCGGTATGCCCTGACGAAACGTTCCGTCAACTCCTGAACCCACTTTCGCGCCGTCTCGCCCGCGCGCGCCGGCTCCGTGTAACCCATCAGGCTCTGATGCCAGGTATCCGACAGCAGAGAAGACGACGGGTTCCGCTTCAACACCACGGCTTGCTGAAGTTCGAGCCGGACATATAGCGTGATTCCAGCGGGACGGGCCTTCGCTTTCAACTTGCGCTTTCCGGGCGGGGGGACGGCAATATTCGCCACCGCAAGATATAAGAACGGCCCGGCACCGGACGCGCTAGGCGGCTCGACGGCGATGCCACCGAGGCCTAAGCGGTCTTCGATCTCCGCGTGCAATTCCTCTTTCGTCAGCCCGAACTGTTGAAGATCCGCGTCCAGATTTTCAACCAGTATCCAAAGGCCCGAGATGCCCTTGAGGGATTGCGTATCGGCGGCAAGGGCCGTGGTCCGGCACGCCGCCACCACGAGAACCGCAACGCAGGTGCCTGAAAGCTTCATCCGCATCTCAAAAAGTAATCTTCAGCGCCAACTGAATATCCCGCGGATTGTTCGCCTGCGCGCTGACCTGTCCGAACGTCTGCGAAGTCACCGACCCGTTGGGACTCGCAAATTGCGGGTGGTTCAGTAAATTGTAAAATTCCGCGCGGAACTGAGTGGCAATCGCGTGGTCCCAAAGGCTGGCGGTGAAATTCTTGGCGAGCACGGTGTCCACGTTGCGGAGTCCATCGGTTCGAACGTCCGGCAGGAAGGGCCCGACGTTGCCAAATGTAAATGGCGCGGCGTTTATAAAAACGCTCGGGTCGAACCACTGATAAATCGTCGGATTGTGCACTTTTGCGCCGTGGCCGTTATTCACCGCGGGACGTGAAATCGAAACCGGCTGCCCGCTCTGGACGCGAACGATGCCGCTCAAATCCCATCCGCCGATCAGCGTATTCTCCAGCCGGTTGAAATTTTTTCCATGCGCGCGCTCGCGTCCGAATGGAAGCGAGTAAACGCCGCTGAAGATGAACAAGTTCGGAGCGTCAAACGCCGATAGCGCTTTTTCGAGCCTGCGGTTGTAGATATCAAGCGGCGTGCGCACGTCGTCCATGGCTTTCGAACGCGTGTAAGAGGTCAGGAAAGTCAGCGTGGATGACAGCCTCCGCTCCACCTGAATCGTTCCCGCTTCATAGGTCGAGTTTCCGGCCTGCACGAATACCTGCTGCACGCCGCCATCTCCGGAATATTGCGGAAACGGCAGCAGGGATTGGCGCCGCGAAATGGTTTTCGTGGTCAACGTTCCCGATGCGATCAGGCCGAAAAAGGGATTCGGCACCTGGTCGTTCAGGCGCGAACCGAGAGCCAGGTACTGATTGGGCAACTGGTTGATGTTCCACGTTTCGAGGAGCCTCGTGCCTTTGTTGCCCCAGTAATGCACGTCCACCACGAGCTTTCCGGGAAGTTCGCGCTGAATGCCGAGGCTCCATGTTTGCGCGTATGGCGACCGGTAACCATGCTCGGGCGCGCCGATGGTGGAACCCGTGTTTGCCAGCGGATCGCGATCGTTGACGGCGGGCAAAATTCCTTGCGGAAATGGATTGCTAATCGTGTTCGCTGGCGTAACTCCGTCGACACTCGCCAGCATCGATGTATTGCGGAACGCCTCCACCGCCCCGTTTCCGTTGCCGACTACGTTTCTCGGCAGATAGAACATGCCGTAGCCGCCGCGCAGCACCGTCTTTGTATCGATCTGGTATGCAAAGCCGATCCGCGGGCCAAAATCGTGCAGCGTGGACGCTTGTTGGTTGCCGTTCCCCTTGCCGATCCAGCGGAGCAAACCCGTCAGATTCGGCAGGCCCGCCGCAGCGCCCAGCGGATTCGGCGCGGTGGGATCGAAGTACGCCAAGCGGTTGTACTTCTCCTTGTCGCCGGTGCTCAGGTCCCAGCGCAGCCCGAGATTCAACGTGAGGCGGTCCGTCACGCGCCAATCGTCTTGAACGAAAATTGCGCCGTAGAGTCCGCGCGTTGAAATCGGGCTTACCGCCTGAATTGTGCCGCTGGCCGCATCGCCCAGGAGAAATGAAGCGAAACCAAAACCCGCGTTGTTGCCGGTCACCACGGGATTCGGACCCTGGGTGAAGGTGCGGCCGATCGAGAAATTGCCCGTCGCGTTGTTGAGTTGGCCTTCATTGAAATCGAGAACGCGGTATTCGCCGCCGAATTTCAAGTTGTGCTTGCCGCGAAGGTGATTGAGGGTACCGCGCGCGGTCCACACGTTGCGCGGCTGGAATTGCACGAAGGAATCGTTGCCGTTGGCCGTGCTCACGACGTCGCCAACCACGTAGATGGGAAACTGCTTCGGGACAAGGCTAACGAACGGCGTGGGCAATCCGAGCGACGCCAAATCGAATCCTTGTGAAGCGCCGTGCTGCGTCGCCAGCGCGCGGGACCAGGACGTTTGCAGTTCCATCACGGTCGAACCCGAGAACACCTTCGTTAGATCCGCCATCGCCTGCGAGTAATGATCGACGGTCTCGCGGCCGCCACCGATAGGCAGTGGCAAATTGCCCGGCACTACACGCTGATCCTGCTGGCGCGAGAACCGGACGAACATGCGCGTATTCTCCGTGAAATTCATGTCGGTGCGAATGTCGTACTTATCGCTATTCGTTATGGACTTCGCGGTGTAGAGATAGTTGTTCTGCGCCGTGATGGGGCTGCCCGGCAAATTTGGCAGCGGATAGAAGCCAACAACTTTCGCGGCGACGGGATCGAAGCGATTCGCGGGAATTATATTTCCGGGGAAGGCGGTGCGCTGGCGCGTGCCGTCGCCCAAGACGGTCAAAGTGGCGGGATCGTAAATCGAAATTAGTTGCCCGTTGCTCCCGAAAGTTTGCGAGAAGTTTCCCGTGCGCTGGAGCGGTGCCGGGACGGTCGAAAGGGTCGATACCGGATAACCTTGCCGCAAGCCTTCGTAGTCGCCGAATAGAAACCACTTGTTCTGGAGAATGGGTCCGCCCGCGTTTCCGCCGAATTGATGGCGCGCGAAGGAAGGAGTCGCCCGTCCCGAGCGGTTATTGAAGAAGTTATTGGCGTCGAGCACGCTGTGGCGCTCAAAATCGTATACCACGCCGTGGTACTCGTTGGCGCCGGCCTTTGTCACGATATTCAGCACGCCACCCGAGGTGCGTCCGAACTGCGCGTCATAACTATTGGCTTGAACTTTGAACTCCTGCACGGAATCGACCGGTGGATCGATCACGCCGCGGTTGATGTCGCCGGTCGTATTTGGAGCGCCATCGAGCAGGATCTCCTGCGATCCGGAGCGTCCGCCGCCAACGTTGAAATCGGACTTGAAAAAGTTCCGGCCGACATCGCTGCCGCCCCCATTACCGAAGTTCGCCCCGAAAGTGACGCCTGGCGTGAGGCCCACCAGCGCAATAGGATCGCGGATGTTTAGCGGGAGCGCGAGGATGCTGCGCGTCGTGACCACTTGGCCCACCGAAGCGTCCGCCATCTCGAGCGCCGGCGTGGTTGCGGATACGACAACGTGTTCCGAGATGTCGCCGGGTTCGAGCGTGATGTTGAGTTCGAGGCTTTGATTCACCTGCAAAGTGACAGGCCCTTGCTCGAACGTTCTAAAGCCGGCTAGCGCCGCGGAAATTTTGTATTCCGAAGGCGGAAGCGCTGGGAAGCGGTATACGCCGGCATCATTCGAGACGGCGGAGAATTTGGTTCCGCTGTCGACTTTGAAAGCAGTGACGTTGACGCCCGGCACAATGGCGCCGGAAGAATCGCGGACGAGTCCGGTAACTTGCGCCTGAAAAGTCTGCGCTTGCAAGCAAACGGCGAAAATCAGGGCAACGGGAAGAAGCGTGGCGAGACGAAGCATGACACGTCAGTCTACTATCGCGGGCTGTTGGCAAGCAATATTGCGCAAAGGTTCGGGCAATCTAGGCGAATCGCGACGGCAGGGAAAGCCCGCCGCTAGCCCTTGGTGGATAGTCGATAAACAGCTTGGAAACCGTCGCGACCACATCGTCGGGCGAACTCATCGCATCGGTCGGCCCCTGAGCGAGTGCGAACGTCACCTCCAGCTTGATGTAGTCGCAATCCCGGTATGTGTACCGC
>JALYXS010000483.1 GCA_030946965.1 Acidobacteriota bacterium | reverse complement strand
CGGCGCTGAAAGTGCTCGCGCCGGCGTTTTATGCCCTGAACGATGCACGCACGCCGATGATCGTGAGCATGATTTCCGTCGCGATCAATTACGCGACCGCGACGACCATGGTGCGTGTCGCGGGACTTGGTCACGCCGGGTTGGCGCTCTCCACCTCCACGGTCGCCCTGTTCGGCTTCGTGGCTCTGCTCGCGATCATGCGCCGGCGAATCGGCGGAATTGAAGGCGGCGCGCTGCTCTCCAGCTTCCTGAAAATCGCCGCGGCTTCCGCGGTTATGGCGATCGCATGCGCCGCGACAAGTTACCTGATCCGCCACGGGTTTGGAGTTACGATCAAGGCTCAAATCGTCGATCTGCTGGTCTCAATCCCTGCCGGCGCCGCCGTATTTTACGCTGTCGCCAGCGGTTTGCAAGTAAAGGAAATCGAGATGGCGCGGAAAACCGTGGCCGCTCCGTTGCTGCGCCGGCTAGGATTTACCCCCAAGTAGCGTGTTAAACTTCATGAAGAAATGCTTTCCGACTTGAAGTTGGTGGTGCGATTACAGGATGTCGACAATCGCGCCGCTGAACTGATGAAAGAAGTCGCTTCCCTCCCCAAACACATCGCTGAAATCGAAAAAAAACTGGAAGGCCATGAGCGCAAACTCGAGGCCGATCGCGCGGCGTTGTCCGCCAACCAGAAGGACCGGAAGCGGCTAGAAGGCGACATCCAAATCCAGGAACAAAAAATTTCAAAGCTCAAAGGCCAGATGGCCGACGCCAAGACCAACGACCAATACCGGGCGTTCCAGAGTGAAATTGAATTTTGCGAAAAAGAGATCCGCCGTTGTGAAGATCGCATTCTGGAGTTGATGGCGGAATCCGATCCCCTCGATAAGAACGTCAAGTCCGCTGAGGCATCGCTGAAAGAAGAGAAGAAGCAGGTGGACGCGGAAAAACAGATTGCGCACGATCGCACGGCCGTCGATCGAAAGGCCCTAGGCGAGTTGCAATCCGAGCGCAAGGGAATTTCAGCCGAAGTGGCTCCGGCGGTGCTTTCCGCGTACGAGCGCATTTGTAAAACGCGGCGGGGCGTCGCGATCGCCGAAGCCGTGGATGGCCGCTGCTCCAGGTGCCACATCTCGCTCCGGCCGCAGTTCTGGCAGGAATTGCGGCGCGGCGAGAAGGTGATGTATTGCGAGAGTTGCAACCGCATTCTCTACTACAATCCGCCGGAAAGTTTTGAAGAGTTTGCCGGGCAAAGCTCGCAGACGACGGCGTAGTTTACAAACATTTACGCGCGCACCACCCCAGCGGAACCGGTGCGTTGAAACCACGCCTTTCTCCTCGCATCTATATGAGTGGAGATAAATAAAAAATGAAACAGGGTTCGGTTGAGAAATTGTTATTGGGCGCGGCTTTGTCCCTTGGGGTTGCGGCAGGGGTTGCCGCCGCGGCGAACACTTCGCCTTCCGTTTATACCGATTCCGAGATCGCGCAAAAAGCCGCTCATGAGATCCGCATGTATTCGCGATACACTATTTGGGACAACGTGAATTTGCGCGTGAACAACGGAAATGTGGAGCTGCTGGGCCAAGTGAGCCAGCCGTTTAAGAAATCCGACTTGCAGCGCGTAATGCGGCATGTTCCGGGCGTCGAGAGCGTCACGAACGACCTGAAGGTGCTTCCGCTTTCACCGTTCGACGACCGCTTGCGTTTGCAGGTGGCTCGCGCCTTGTACCGCGACCCCGTGCTATCGCGCTACTCGATTCAGGCGATTCCTCCAATCCATATCATCGTGGATAACGGTCATGTCACGCTCGAAGGAGTGGTGAACACCGATATGGAAAAAGAAGTCGCGGGAGTTCGGGCGAATTCCTCCGGCCTGAGCTTCGGCACGGTGACGAACAATTTGAGAGTGGAGAATCCGTCGAAAGCGCAAAAGGGCTGAAACGGAACTCCAGTTTCGCAAATACCGGGATTACCGATAAGTAATCCCGGTATTGGATGGTTTTGTCTTATCGCTGTTTGGCCGCTGGGCGTTGTGCATTTGCCAAGTAGTGGCGATCAAGTGCCTCACGAATCAGGGTTTTTATGACCGTTTGGTGACTGATGTTCAGGTCTTTCGCGGCGTTGTCCACCTATTCCAGCATGGGCGACGTAAAATCCACATTTACCCTTTGAATCGGCCCCATCATGCGGCCTGCGTCCGGGAAAAATTGCGAGATATCTTTCCCTTTGTCCGCAAGGCGCGCAATAGCTTCTACGGCCACGGGATTCTCTTGTTTAAGAGTGTTCTTCATAAAGCTGTCGCTCGTGTTTCCAAAGTGTCACAAGTAAATCCAAGCGCTGGGTCAAAGCAGGATGGGCGCGAGAAGATTTCCCGCACTTCCCTAAAAGCGTAATCCTTTCAAATGTCTTCGTACCTGCTATAAGTTATACTCACAGCGCGTGAACTCCCCTTGCGCCCAACGGGCGCTACTCTGCTGCGCCGCGCTCACTCTCACAAACGGCTGCACTACCGCTCCCGATCTTTACGCTCCGCCCATGGAGCGAAAGCCGATGAGCGTGGCCGGACGCGTACCCATAGGGCCTTTCGCGAACATGAACGACCCGAACGCGGACGCCTATCTGGTGCGCGATATTGGCAAGCGAGTGGAGTCGGGGACATGGCGCTGGACCAGGCAAAATCCGGAAATGCGGTTCTTCCTCGATTCTACGAACGGCTGGAAGTTCAAGATGGATTTCGCCATCGCCAGTTCGACTTTCCCGAAAACGGGGCCAGTCACGCTATCTTACGTTGTCAACAACCAACCGTTCGGCAGCGTCACTTACAATCAACCTGGAAGCGCCCGATTTGAAAAGGCGGTCCCACCTGCCATGCTGATTGCGCGATCGTTCAACACCGTTTCGATCCGGCAGGACAAGGTGTGGGTTTCAAGCCAGGATGGCGCGCAGCTTGGTTTCATTCTGACCCGGGCTGGGTTCATTCGCTGAATTCCACGGGGAATGCCGCAGGTCGTCTACATAATCTTTGGCGCCGTTCTTACGGTCGCGGTTAGCTGGTCGCTGGGGAACGTGTTTTTGCGGGCATGGCGGCTGAAATTGTACCGGCAGGAAGAGCATCTTTTTGCGTTCATGACGGGCGCGGCTTTGCTCAGCCTCATCGTGTTCCTCTGTTGCACGCTGGGAATCGCCCGAAAGGGAGTGTTCCTTTGGATCGGCATTGCCGCGTTGCCATGGGGTTGGCGTAAGAGGTCCACCGCTGCGAAGTTGGCGCCACTCGGGCGTACTTGGCTAATCTTTTTGGGCGCGATTTTCACGATCTACGCCGTCCTTTACATCTTCAACGCGATGGCCCCGGAATACAGTCCCGATGGAAGCACGTATCATCTGGGCCTCGTTTTGCGCTACCTCAAGTGGCACGGATTTCACCGGATTTCGACGAACATGTATGCCAACCTGTCGCAAGGTTTTGAAATGCTGTTTCTGTTTGCCTTCGCATTCGGACGGCATTCCTCGGCGGCTCTGGTGCATTGCGCATTTTTGCTCGCTCTCCCTTGGCTGATTCTGAATTACGCGCGCAGATTCGGTTTTGCAAGGGCCGGAATTTGCGCCGCGTTGCTGATTTTCGCCAGTCCGATTTTCGGAATCGATGGCGTAAGCGCATATAACGACGTTGCCCTGGCATGCGTCGCGTTTACTGTTTTCTATCTTCTGCAAATCTGGCTGGCGGAAAGGCCGGATGGACTGCTGGTCTTGATCGGCCTGCTGGCGGGATTCTCGTACGCCATCAAGTACACGGCGTTTGTGGCGCTGCCTTATGCGCTCGTCGTGGTTGCCTGGAAATGCCGGCGCGAACGAATTCCGATGCTTCGAAACCTGATCCTGGTGGCGCTTCCAGCGTGCGTGCTAATCCTGCCGTGGGTAGTCAAGAATTGGATTTGGATCGGCGACCCGGTTTCTCCTTTCGCAAATTCCCTTTTCCCCAATCCGTTCGTTCACGTCTCCTTCGAAAAAGAATACGCGGCGTATTTCCGCAACTACGGTCTCACGAGCCTTTGCCAAGTTCCTTACTTGCTCGCCGTTAAAGGATCGCTCGGTGGCTTGTTCGGACCGGTTTTTCTCCTCGCGCCGCTCGGTCTTCTCGCTCTACGGACGGCAGCCGGGCGGCAACTCCTGCTCGCCGCGCTGGTCTTCAGCCTGCCTTACTTCGCCAACATTGGTGCCCGGTTTTTGATTCCCGTCGCGCCGTTTATCGCTTTATCGATGGGGCTTGTACTCGAATTATCGCCGCCGCTCGTCATCTCCGTATTGATCGTGCACGCCGGCCTCTCATGGCCGGGCGCCATCGGCTGGTATGAAGGGAACGCGGGATCTTGGAACCTGGCCGGAATGCCCATTCGCGCGGCTCTGCGCTTAACTCCAGAAGAAGCTTTCCTCACCGGGCATTCGGCGCTGTACGGCATGGCGCGGGTGTTGGACCGCTTAGTTCCCGCCGGCAAGCGCATACTGAGCTTCGATCCCGTGGGCGAAGCGTACACCACGCGCGACGTTCTCATCGCTTACCAATCCGCCGAGGGAAATCTTCAGCAGGATATCCTTTACACTCCGCTGTCGCAAGAATCGCAGCCAACCTGGGCGCTCGATTTCCGTTTTCCCGCAACGAAATTGCGCGCAATCCGGGTGGTTCAGGACGCATCGGGAGCGCCCGATCTTTGGAGCGTGAGCGAATTGCGCATCTTTTGGAATGGCGCGGAGTTGGCGCGAGCCCCGCGCTGGCGCCTGCATGCGCATCCATATCCTTGGGACGTGACGCTTGCGTTTGACAATAGTCCCGTGACGCGATGGCGAAGTTGGCAACGCATACAGGCGGGCATGTCGATAGAGGTGGATTTTGGCGGCCTGGAGCTCGTGGATCGCTTGCTGGTGCAATGCACGCACGATCAGTACAAAATCCGACTTCACCTGGAAGGAAAGGACGAGTCTGGCCGCTGGCACCGGCTCTCGAGCGGCCTGGTGCAATCGGATATTCCGCCTATGACAGGCCTGCGGCGCATGGCTACTCAGGAGCTAAGAGCGCGAGGCACCAGCTATCTGCTCATCGAAGACACGTCCCCATTTGCCAAAGATTTTCGCGTCAACCGCACGGTTTGGGGCCTGACATTGCTTGATTCCTGGGGACCGGCGAGGTTATACCGGATCGACTGAATGTATTTTTTGGGCGTGGATGGAGGGCAATCGAGCACGACGGCGCTGATCGGGGATGCCGGCGGCCGCGTGATCGGCAGGGGGTCCGCGGGTCCGTGCAATCACGTGGGAGCGGCGGAAGGCCGGGCGAAGCTGACCCGAACGGTGCGGGAATGCGTGGAGCGGGCGTGCCTGGGCGCGGGGCTTGACGCGACTAACGTTATTTTCGAAGCCGCTTGCTTCGGGATGAGCGGCGGCCCCGCGGACAAGCGGGAACTGCTCTCCGGGATTATTCGAACCCGCAGCCTGGTGGTGACGCACGATGGGCTTATCGCTCTTTCCGGCGCAATGGCGGGCGGACCCGGAGTGATTGCCATTGCCGGAACCGGATCGTTCGCATTTGGCCGCAACGCCGAAGGCAAAGTCGCGCGCGCGGGCGGTTGGGGATATATTTTTGGCGATGAAGGCGGCGCGTTCGATCTGGCGCGGCAGTCCGTGCGGGCGGCGTTGCGTTTCGAAGAAGGATGGGGACCGCCAACCTCGCTATGGGAAGCATTGATTAGGGCGTCCGGCTCATCCGATGTGAACGATGTTTTGCACCGCCTTTATACCAGCGACTGGCCGCGATCCCGAACGGCTACCCTGGCAAGATTGGTCGATGGAGCGGCGGAAGAAGGCGATGCTATCGCCATTGGCATTTTGCGCGACGGAGCGAAGAGCTTGGCCAGCTTCGCGATCGCGGTCGCGCGGCAACTTTGGAAGCCCGGCGACGCCGTGAATGTGGCCTTCATTGGGGGTGTTTTCCGCGGCGGCATCCTGCGCGAGCGTTTTCGCGAGTTGATCGAGCGCGAAGGTTGGGGCTGCGCGCCGCCAATCCATGGACCCGCCGAGGGCGCTCTGCTCGAGGCGTACCGGGACGCTTCGATCCCCGTAAGCCTTTCTGCTACGCTCGAATTTCAAAAACAAGTCATGTCAAAACTATCGATTCAGGATCTCGATCTTTCGGGAAAACGGCTATTCATCCGCGTGGATTTCAATGTGCCGCTTGCCAACGCCGGGCAGGAAATCGCCAGCGACAAGCGTATCCAAGCTTCCATTCCGACGATCCGTTACGCTCTCGATCGCGGCGCGGGATTGGTGCTCGCCTCCCACCTGGGACGTCCCAAGGGGAAGCCCAATGCAGAGATGAGTCTCAAGCCCGTTGCGAAGCGTTTGAGCGAATTCCTGCGCATGCTGGGCATTGAAGTTGCGATGGCTCCCGATTGCATCGGCCCGCAAGTTCATGCGATGCTGCCGAAACCGGGCGAAGTGTTGCTCTTGGAAAATCTGCGGTTTCATCCGGAAGAAGAAAAAAACGACCCGGGATTTTCGAAAGAACTCGCCTCGCTCTGCGACCTTTACGTGAACGACGCGTTTGGCTCCGCGCACCGCGCGCACGCATCCACGGTGGGGATGATTGCGTTTGTGCCGCAAGCCGCCGCCGGATTGCTGCTGGAGAAAGAACTGAAATATCTCACCATGGTCACGCAAAATCCCGCCCGGCCCAGCGTGGCGATTCTAGGCGGCGCGAAGGTGTCGGACAAGATCGAAGTGATCTCGAATTTGCTGAAGGTTGTGGACCGGCTGCTGATCGGCGGAGCCATGGCGTACACGTTTCTGAAATCGCGGGGGGAGCCGGTGGGCAAGTCGCTGGTCGAGGACGACAAGCTCGATCTCGCGAAGCAATTGCTGGCGGAATTCGGCGCGAAAATTATGCTTCCCGTCGATCACGTCGTGGCCGCCGAGCTGAAGGAAGGCGCGGAAAATCAGGTGGTCGAGCGCATTCCGGACGGGATGATGGGGCTCGATATCGGCCCGAAAACCGTCGCGGAATTCTCGGAGATCGTCTCCAAAGCGAAGACGATTATTTGGAATGGCCCGATGGGCGTGTTCGAAAAACCGCCGTTCGATAAAGGCACGGTAGCGCTAGCAAAAGCCGTGGCCGCATCGGGCGCGGTTTCCGTGGTGGGTGGCGGCGATTCCGAAAAAGCGATCAAAAGCGCCGGCGTATCAGACAAAATTTCACACGTCTCGACGGGTGGAGGCGCGTCTCTCGAATTCCTTTCGGGAATCGAATTGCCCGGCGTCGCCGCATTAAGTAACAAGAACAGCGGTTAACAGTTTGCCCCGCCATCGCGTCTTCTTGACGGAACTCGTGACCCATGAGTTCCAAAAAGGAGATGCGCAATGAAGAG
>JALYXS010000523.1 GCA_030946965.1 Acidobacteriota bacterium | reverse complement strand
GGGTCACCGGGCTGCGGCCCACCTACGGGCTAGTCAGCCGCTACGGCGCGATGGCGCTCTCTTGGACCATGGACAAACTGGGTCCCATCTGCCATTCGGCCGAGGATTGCGCGCTGGTTTTGCAGGCCATTGCGGGGAGCGATTCGAACGATCCCGCGTCGGCCGGGAAGAGTTTCTATTACACGCCGCAATATTTCCGGAAAATGAACGAGCTTCGCATCGGTTTCGCCCCCGTCGATTACTCCGCATGGACGCAAGCCTCGGCGCGCCCCGCCTTCGAAAAAGCACTTGGTGTAATTCGCGAAATGGGAGTTCAGATGGTCGAAACGAAGCTGCCCGATTTCCCCTACGGGCTCCTGACCGGCACCATTATTTCGGCCGAAGGGGCTTCGATTTTCGAGCCGCTGATCGCGGACGGTAAAATAGACCAGTTAGCCGATCCGAAGCAAGCCGCCGGTCTACGCGCGGGGCTCGAAATCCCGGCGAAAGATTATCTGAAAGCCATGCGCGCGCGGACGCTGATCAAGACGGAGTTCCGGAAATTGTTTTCCGATCTCGACGTCCTGGTAGCCCCCGCGCGGCTCGGGACTGCGCCGGCCATAGCCGATCCTCTGGATGGGGGCAGACCCGATGCTCCGCCGCCTTCAAACGACGCCGGTATGAGCGGGCTGATCCCCGCGGGCAATCTCGCCGGCTTGCCCGCTCTTTCGATTCCCTGCGGTTTCGCAGACGGGCTGCCGGTAGGTCTGCAACTAGTTGGGCCGCCTTTTTCGGAGAACACGCTGATCGCGGTCGGGAAGGAGTTTCAGAGCCGGACGGATTGGCATCGCCAGCATCCGAAAATGTAGCAGCTCCGGCTGTAAACTGAATTGTCGTGCAATCCGTGAAAGCCGCTTTCTTCTTCGCGATTCTAGGCGCTCTGGCACGCACGGCGGAGGGGCAAGATCGATTTTATGCGCCGGTCATTAGTTGTTTTGACGCTAAAAAGCAGCCTCCGCCGAAGGCTGAAACCCTCCGTACACCGATGCTGGCATCTCCCGACGCGCGTTGTCGCGCTTACGCCCAGATCGATGCCACTTTCGATGAAACCGCCTCTCAACAGTGCCGAACGAAAGCTCAGTTGTTCGTCTCTTCAGGTAAGTCGTCTTTTAAAGCTGTGTTTGAGGAAACCACCTCGGAGAAGAATGCATTTGCCGTTTCGCTTGGGCCCATCGCATGGTCGCCAAATTCCCGCTGGTTAGCCGTGGAACGTGCAGCGGGAAATTACGCTTCTGATTTCGGCGGATTGGATCTTGTCCTGTACGACTCCACCACTGGGACCGTAAGCACGCCGGATGTGCTCGGCACAATAGAGAAGTACCTCGCGAGGAAGTGCGTGCTCGGCTATGGATCGTTTCGAGGCTTTGATGCAAGGAACCGAATCATGATGCGGGTGTTTGACTGGCAGGATGATAACGGAAAAGAGACGCATTGCATCGACGGAACGGCAGAGTGGCTCTTCAATCCGGGCACCGGCGCAGTGCAAAACACCGCACGGGATTCGCCGTTTTAACTTCAAGCGGGTAGCTCGACCTCGATCTCGCGGAGCGTGGAAGTGGGCGAGCGTTCGGTGCTCACAACTTCCCAATAAATGCGAATCGCCTCTGACGCCCGGCCAGTCAGTTCTTCCAGAGACTGGCCGTTACGAGGATCGTTGGCAATTCCGGCACGTAGGCGCTGAGTCGCGTTCGATGACGAGCGAGTATTTGCGGGTCATTGTTCCGGTCGTCCGTATTCCGAAAATCCGGCGATCGCTCGTTGTTCGCACCTGCCAGCGGCACGATTTCACGATACTGCCACCGAAAGTTTTACGCCGCTACACCGCCCGGATATCGACGATACGCGATGTCACAATCGTCTGAAATGCCGGATGCCGGAACTCCAGATGCATGCCACGTCCGATGAAGCTCATTTTCAACATCGCTCCGCCCCAGTTCGATCCATCGACGGTCACCAGCACTGGGTCCGGGCAGTACTCGGGATGACCGGAAATCATCGCTTTGCCTTCCCCGCGATTCACTAGCCGGTAGGAGCGATTCTGTGTTTCAACCTCCAGCGCCGCGCCATTCGGCAGATCCGCCAGATATACGCCGCCCTCTACTTCCGATTCAACGATATTGTGATTGATCCGATCGCTCAGATGGCAGTGCGGACCGGTGATCGTCATGCCAACCCTAAGCGTCCACGTGATTTGCGAAAAAGCTATCGAGCGCCGTTTTGTTCTTATCCGAAAGCCGCTGCGAGAGTTCGTTCATTTCCGCTTTCGGCATTGGCGTAAATGCCTTCGCCCAACGAACGTTCTGTTCGATGAATTCCAGTTTCGGCATTCCCGCGACCGCGAGCGAAACCGGCAGCGACAGCGAATACTCGAGCAGCTTTTGCGGCTCGACCTGTCCAG
>JALYXS010000474.1 GCA_030946965.1 Acidobacteriota bacterium | reverse complement strand
ATGCAGACCGAATGCCTGGTCGCCGGAACCGCGGAATCGGTGCTCGACGTGAAGGTTCGCTTTCTCCAAATGACGGCTCGCGAGGGCACAGTTTGGAATGAAGCCGTCGATCGGGCCGTGCCGTCCCGCAATCTGCGGCTTGGCGGTCTTCATCAGGAGCAACTGTTCGATTTCGACAATGACATCCAGGGCGCCATCGAGACCGCCGCGGTTGCCGTGCGCGACGGCTTGTTCCGCGTGACGGTGCGGATCGCCAACCGGAATCCGCTCGCGGAAGGCAGCCGCGAGACGATCCTGCTGCGCTCGCTCGTTTCGACGCACACCATTCTAGGCATCCGCGATGGTGAATTTATCTCATTGCTCGATCCGCCGGAAGTTTACCGCCACGAAGCCGCGCAATGTCGCAATCTGGGCACATGGCCGGTTCTCGCCGGCGAGGAGGGGACGAAGGACACGCTGCTTTCGTCGCCAATTATTCTTTACGATTACCCCCAGATAGCGCCCGAGAGCGGCGGCGATTATTACGATGGGACGGAAATGGATGAGATGCTCGCGTTGCGCGTCCTGACGCTGACGGACGAGGAAAAACGCGAGATGCGCACCGGTGACGAGCGCGCCCGCCGCATCCTGGAGCGCACCGAGACGATGCCGGACGATCACATGCTCAAACTCCACGGCGCAGTTCGGGGCATGCGCCCCGTCGAAGAGGAGCAAGCCGCTCCCGAGAGCATTCGGATCTTCGGCGTCGACGTGAAAAAAGGCGACCGCGTCCGCCTGTGGCCCAAGAAAGGCGGAGATATATTCGACATGGCGCTCGAGGGCATGGTCGCAATCATCGATACCGTCGAGCAGGATTTTGAAGACCGCGTCCATCTGGCGGTGGTTCTGGAAGACGATCCGGGACGAGACCTTGGCGCCTTGAAGCAGCCGGGGCATCGCTTCTTCTTCTCGCCGGAAGAGGTCGAACCGCTTGCGCTCGAGAGCCGGTTATGATTCCCGGCATACTCGTAGCCGGCATCGGCAACATCTTCCTGGGTGACGACGGGTTCGGCTGTGAGGTCATTCGACGACTGCTGAGACGCGAATGGCCCAGTGGCGTGCGGATTATCGATTTCGGCATCCGCGGTTTCGATTTGACCTACGCCCTGCTGGATGAACCGGAAACCGTCATCCTGGTGGATGCCGCGCCGCGCGGGGGGGAGCCGGGCACGGTATACGCGATTGAGCCGGAATTGAGCGGCCTTGACGACGCTGAAACTGCGTTTATCGAGACGCACGCCATGAATCCGGTGAACGTGCTGCGCGCCGTTCGCTCAATGGGCGGGCAATTTCACCGGGTGTTGCTGGTGGGGTGCGAACCCGAGAGTTTCGGCACGGAAGACGAAGGCGAGGGGCGAATGGGATTGAGCGATCGCGTGGAGGCGGCCGTGGATGAAGCCGTGCGATGGATCGAGTCCTTGATTGCGAAGATTCGAAGTGAAAAATTGCAAATGGAAAGAGTGGAGATAAACAGATGAGCAAGAACATATTTGGAACGTTGATGTTGGGACTGATAGTCGCGGTGGTGGTGGTTTCGCTGCCCGATATCAAGCGTTACATCCGCATCAGCACGATGTAGTCTATAACGTAGATGCACGAGCTCTCGATTGCGCTTAGCATTCTCGAGGGCGCCGCCGAAGAGGTCGAGCGGCAAGGCGGCGGCCGCGTCTATGCCATACATTTGAAGTTGGGCCCCCTGTCTGGCGTAGTCAAAGACGCTCTGAATTTTTCCTACGATCTGGCTTGCGAAGGCACGCCATTTGAGGGATCGCGTCTCGTTATCGAAGAAATACCAGTGGTAATCTTCTGCCCGCACTGCCGCGTGGAGCGCCCCCTTCGGTCGATACAGCATTTCTGTTGCCCTGTCTGCGGCGCGGCGACCCCCGATGTGGTGCGGGGTAGGGAGCTCGAAATCGCTGGACTGGAGATGGATGGATGACTCCGCAACCTCGCATCGTTGAAGTTCAGCACAAAGTACTCAAGCGCAACGATGTTCTCGCCGCGGAGTTGCGCGCCCGTTTCCAGAAGGCGGGTGTCTATGTGGTCAGCTTGGTTTCAAGTCCAGGTTCGGGTAAGACCGCCTTTCTCGAGAAGGTGCTCGGGTTATTTGGCCGGGACCATCGAGTTGCGGCTCTGGTGGGAGATCTAGCCACGGACAACGATGCGGTCCGGCTGGCGCGCAGCGGCGCTCCCGTGCGGCAAATTGTTACCGGCACGGTCTGCCATTTGGAGGCGGCTATGGTTCAGTCGGCGCTCGAAGGCTGGAATCTCGATGAACTGGATTACCTGTTCATCGAGAATGTCGGCAATCTGGTTTGTCCTTCAAGCTACGATCTCGGAGAGGATCTTCGCGTGGTGCTGATGTCGGTTACCGAAGGCGAGGACAAGCCCCTCAAGTACCCGACCATCTTCAACAGCGCCGATACGGCCGTAATCACGAAAATGGATTTGGCCGTCGCAGTCGAATTCGAATGGGACACCGCCAAGCGAAACATTCAAGCCGTGCGCCCGGGGCTGGAAATTTTCAAAGTCTCGGCCAAGACAGGCGACGGAATGCCGGCATGGCTGGAGTTCGTCGATTCCAAGCGGCGGCTTAATCTCCCGGCCTCGACAATTCCCGGACCGGATCGTGGCGGCGCAGAATCGTGATCGCAACCACAAGAATTAGTATCAGGCCGCCCAGCAGCGCCAACTCCAACATCGACGCCCGGAAAACGCTTTCGCCACCCGCCGTCCAGTTCCCTTGTTTGATTAAATCCGCCGCTTCGAGCGTAATCACCAGCATTCTCCGGATCGAAGCAATTAGGCCGACGATGAGAAACGGCTCGGTAACCAGACTATGCGAGTGGATGGAAGTTCTTACCGTGTGCAGTATTTCGACGACCATCAGCACCAGTAGCAATTGATCCAGGATCTGAAACGTGCCGGTCGAAACCGACCAGTTTTTTAATCCCGCCCAGAGCAGGTTGACAGCGGCCGCAAGCGCAAGAACGGCGGTGGCCGAGAGGAGTAAACCAAGGATCGAATAGATTGCGACCTCGATCAGCGTCAGGTATTCTTCGGAACGGGCGCGTAGCGTATCGATGCTCATTCGTGCTCCGCCAAGGTTAGCTCTACTCAGGGCTTCCGCGCTACCAGCGCCTCAATTCTGAGCGGTTCCGCACCAAACATCAAGCAGCCAGGCAACTCGCTCAGAACCGGAGCACGACCGTCGGAAAAGTAATATCCGAACTCGCGCGCGGCGCTGCGGCCGAAGAGATCTTCCAGTCTGCGCAATGGCGTTTCCGTTTTCACGCCGAAAGCCGGCGAAAAAATTCCGCATTTGGCCCTGGTAAACCAACTCCGGGATGAAAGCTAACCTGGCGCTGCTAGACGTCAATGTTCTAGTGGCTCTATTCGATCCGGCGCATCCTAGCCATGAGGACGCTCATCGCTGGTTCAGCCGCCATCGCGCTCAGGGCTGGGCCGCCTGCGCGGTAGCGATTAATGGCTGCATTCGAGTTCCGAGCAACCCGGCCTACCGGACTGTTGAAGCGACTCCTTCCGAAGTGGCCCCGTTTACGTCTCTTGTGCGCGGGTTCCAGCTAT
>JALYXS010000473.1 GCA_030946965.1 Acidobacteriota bacterium | reverse complement strand
TATCTTCAACGACCGTCGTGGGCAGGCGTCACGTTTTCGTTCCACCATCGTCCAGCACGCTCTTGGTCCAGTGCGCGCCTTTGGCGTCATCCGCCGTGTAGATCCAAACGCTCTGTCCTTCGCCGCCAAAGCCCGCGATCACTTCGTCGCGCCCGTCGCCCTTCAAGTCACCGGTCGACCGTGTGTCCATTGACTAGCGCATTGTCTATAACGTTCCGTTTTCCACTCACCGCCTACGGAAGGGTAAATCGCGACCTCGTTACCATGCCAAGGCTCAATGGCCGCGAGAAAGCGCGTTCCATTCAACTGTCCGATCCGCCTTTCGGCCAGGGAGCCGGGTCGCCCTTCGATATCTCGGTCCGGTTCCACTTTCCGTCCTTGCCCAACTGGAAAAGATCGATCCCCGAGAAGCTCGCTGTCAGGATCGAATCTTTCCCGGCGCCATCCCAATCCGTGATGTAGATTCCGTGCTGTACGCCTTGGTTCCGATCGCGTTGTTTAAGATCGCCGATGAGCTTGCGCTTGCATTCCCCGGGACGGTAAAAGACAAGCGGTGCACGATCGTGGTAACCGGGCGCTTCCGCGTTCGCGCCGGTGAGCGGCGCGTTCACCAGAACCTTCTTGCCATTGCCGTAAATATCGGCCCAGAGTAGACGGTGCGATGTGGTAAGCCGGTCGATTTCAGTGACGCTTCATGGCTGTCGCGGGGTCGCCATTGTGCTTGAAAAGCGATACCACGCCGATGCTCTTCTTCGCCTCATTGGCAAATTGCGTCGCAATGGCGATCTCCGGGATGCCGTCGCCGTCCGACATCCCATGCGGCAAGATTGATCATGCACGGCAGTTCGCGCGCCATAACATGGCGCTCCCAGGACGGATTTTCGAACCAGACCAAGTCTGTCATTCCGCTTGCCAGTGTTCGGTAAAGTCACCGGCGCCTAGTGAACAACCAGCCGTCAATAAGAGCAAAGATCAAACGCACGACTCAGTATAGTAATACGAACTACCGGTCGGCGAAGTATGATGCAATGACTAACTCGAAGGCCTGCTCAGAGCCATAAACTATGATCACTCGCAAACAATTCTTAGCTTCGGGCGCCGCCGCCGCTCTGCCGCTTCCTCGCGCTTCTGGCCAATTGAAGAGCCGCCGGAAAAACGTATTGTTTTTGATGACGGATCAGCACAAGCCCGATTGCCTGAATTGCGAAGGCGACCGAGTGGCTCACACGCCCAATCTGGATGCATTCGCCAAAACGGCGCTTCGTTTCAGTAGCGCGTACTGCGCCAACCCGGTCTGCACGCCATCCCGCGCATCGATTCTGACGGGATTGCACACGCACAACCATCAGACGTGGAATAACGCGACTCCCTGGCCGTTCGCGCACAAGACCATGGCTCACGCCTTCAGCCAAGCCGGATACATGTCCGCGCTGGTCGGCAAGATGCATTTCGTCGACGCCCAGACGCACGGGTTCGATTACCGGCTCGATTTCAACGACTGGTGGCAATTTTTGGGACCGCGCGCGAAGCTATTCGCGGACGAGCTGGGGCGGCCGAACTCCGGGTCCGGGTTGCCGCAGATCGACGATCTTTGGCGCGACTTCGACGATCCGTGGAAGGGCATTCGCGAGCTGGATAATCGCCAAGGTTCCGTGGATGTAGGGCGCGCTTCTAAAATTCCGGAAGAGCACCACTTCGAGAACTTCGTCGCGCGCGAGTCCGTTCGCTTCATGAAGAATCATGGAAAGGAGCAGCCATTTTTCCTGATCTCCTCTTTTCTGAAACCGCACGATCCTTTCATGCCTGGGCAGCGGTTTGCCGGCATGTTCCGTCCGGCGGACATGAAGTTGCCATCCACGTACGGTAAGGTCGAGATGACGGCGGTGCCCAAGAGCGTGCGCCACGCGATTGAGTTTGACAAACCCACGCCAGAGCTTCACGATCCAGCGGAGGCGCGCCGCCGAATCGCCATGTACTATGCCAACCTGGCCCATGCCGACGCCGCGGTCGGGCAAGTGTTGCAGGGCCTTCGGGATCTCGATCTCGAAAAAGACACCATCGTCGTATACACCTCCGATCACGGGGAAATGCTAGGCGAGCATGGACTCTGGAATAAATTTCAATTTTACGAACCCTCGTGCGGCGTACCGCTGATGTTCCGCGCGCCGGGTATTACCGAGGCGGGAGCTCGCTGCACCGTGCCGTCGAGCTTGGTGCAGTTACTTCCAACGTTTTGCGAACTGGCCGGCTTGACCCCTCCCCACGCCTGCGATGGCGAGAGCCTGATGAGTTTGATCCGCCAACCCCGGCAGAACAAGAACCCCAAAATTTACGCGGAATTCGCTCTGCGCTCACCGGGCGCAAAGTATATGCTGCGGTCGGGCGATTATAAATACTCGTTCTGGGTGAACGATATGCCGGAGCTATATAACCTGCGCGAAGACCCTAGGGAGATGCGCAATCTGGCTATCTTGCCCGATCACCAAGGCCGCGCTGAAGAACTCAAGGCGGAGTTGTTCGAATGGCATAAGCCGGAAGAGATTCGGCAGACGAGATGATTGAGGCACTGCGCCGCTAAACCCCAAAAAATGTCATAGATGCCTTGTTAAATCCCAAAACTTGCTAAGCTTGCGCTCACAAGACAATTAATGCCCGATTTCTCGCACCGGCGAACCCCGCGCCAAAATATCCCAGCGACCGAAGAATGGACCGGCGAGTGTGGCGATTCTCGAACGACATCGATCCCTCCTAGCGCGCTTGTGTCAACGAGCTTACCTTGTCCACTTCCAGCCGCAGATCTCCGTCGGAATCCACTTCGAACGCAGGCGCGAATTTTGCGTCCCACTCGATTTCGTCATACCGGTATGAATAACGCACGTGCACCGTCTGGCTAAACGTATCGTCGATTCCCTTGATCAGAATCAGCGCTTCCGCTTGCAGACGTTCCAGATCGGCGGCGGTAATACCGAATAGAGGGCTATCCGGGTCGATCGGATGAACCACCGTCCACGTGAGCGGGAAGAATATTACCTGATCGCGTTCCAGCTTCAACTCCTTGAATTGGCGTTGCAACCTGCCGCCCACATCTTCCACGGTCATCAGCAATACTCTCGCTTGCAGTTCCATTAAATTGCTCAAGCGGCGGTTAACGATACGGAACTGCAGGCTCGTGCGGTCCTGATACGGCGCCACGATCATATGGTCGCTAAATCCGATCCGCGCCGACGGTCGCGAGACGCGGCCCACCAGAAGTCCGGTCGCGATCGCGAACCCCATTAGCCCCGCTAGAGCCTCCATCGCGGCAACCGAGTTGGCAGCCACGCCTTCGGGGTAGATGTTTCCGTAGCCCACCGTCGTCAACGTGTGCGTACTGAAGAAGAATGCATTCAGGAAGCGCCTTGAAGCGGTCGGCGCTTCGGCTCCCCGCAAATGTTGAAGCCCCACGGCGGTATAGAGGCCGGCGAACAGCAGGTTCACGATCATGAACGCGGCCAGCACCAGCCCCAGGAATGTGTGCCAAGGCGAACTGATCAGATACAGGTAGGCGTGGATGTCGCGCCAAGTCGTTCCCCGCCGGTTCACGTTGAAATTGCCGTCTTTGTTAATGACGCGCGTAAGACCCGATGTGTATTGCTGTGTGAGACCCGGATCGAAATTTGGCTTGTCCATCTTATAAGTTGCCAGCGTCTGGAATGCCGCTATTCGGGAATAAATGCCGCCCTAGCGCGTTAGCGCCGGTACTTGGGCCGGTTGCATAGATCACACTGTACCCTACTGGAACATCTAAATCCGAAACTCACGCGCGATTAGCTCATGGGAACGCCGCCGCGCGGCATGATCGTGCATGATGTTGACTAAGAAAACCTCTTCCGCTCCATACTGTCCAGCAAGGTTTTCGATAGCTGTATGCACGCTGCCGGGCGAACCCGTGATGAAGCGGCGACCAATAGGCAAAGTCTCGGGCGGCACGCCTTCCTCATCGAGGAACCGCTGAGCCCGCTCAACCGCCGGAACCGCGATTGACTGCCCCCGGTAGAGTAGCAGCATCAACATCCGCGAACTGAGCGAAAGCCTCAGCGCCTCTTCGTCAGTCTCCGCGCAAATGGCCCACAGCGCCACCCCCACGCGCGGAGCCGCCACCCAATTCGAAGGCTTAAAGTGCCGCCGGTAGTAAGCGGCAATTTCAATCCCGTCCGAGTTGATAAAGTCTGCGTAAACATAGGGCAGGCCCAACTCGGCGGCCCAGATCGCGCTTTGCGGCGAAGATCCGAGCAGAGTTGGTTGCGCAATGGGTCGAGTGGCGGGTTGCGCGCCGGGTTCAACTTCCAAATAGCTCAGCAATTCGTCCAGTTGTTCGCGAAAATCGTCTGGAGCCCGTTGGCGGCGATCCCGCTGCAATGCTAACGCCACCTTGGAACTGGTCCCAGCGGCGCGTCCAATTCCCAAGTCGATGCGCCCCGGATACAGTCCGGCCAACATGCGGAACGATTCGAAGACTTTCAGCGGACTGTAATGCGGCAGCATCACTCCGCCGCTTCCCACGCGAATGCGCGAGGTCGCGGCCGCAATCGGGCCGATCAGAACCTCCGGACTGGCGCACGCGAGTGCCGGGGTCCCATGGTGCTCGGCCACCCAATAGCGCGCGTAGCCAAGATCCTCAGCCAAGCGCGCCAGATCGATGCTGTTGCGGAGGGCATCGCCAGAGGTCGACCCTTCGGGAATAGGAGATTGATCCAGAACGCTTAATGAAATCAAGCGGCGCGCCTGCGTCTTTCGAGATTGGGTAGAAATGCCGTCAGCAGTCCAATGGCCGGCAAAAACGAACAGATGCGATACACAAAATCGAGGCTCGTACGGTCGGCTAAATTACCAAGAAACGCCGCGCCGATGCCGCCCATTCCAAACGCGAAACCAAAGAAGAGACCGGAGATCATCCCCACATTTCCGGGCAGCAGTTCCTGCGCATAAACCAGAATCGCCGAGAAAGCCGAAGCTAGAATTACGCCTATAAACACCGTGAGAATTTCCGTCCAGAACAGGCTGGCGAATGGCAATAGCAGAGTGAACGGCAGAACTCCAAGAATAGAGCACCAGATTACATACTTGCGCCCAATCCGGTCGCCGATCGGGCCGCCAATTATCGTTCCCGCCGCGACCGCGCCCAGAAAAATGAACAAATGGATTTGCGCGCTTTGCACCGATACATGGAATTTTCCGATCAAGTAAAACGTGTAATAACTGGTGAGGCTGGAAAGATAAAAATACTTCGAAAAAATCAGCGCCATCAAAATCGCGATCGAGAATGCGATCCGTTTGGGAGAGAGTGCCGGGCGCGCATCCGCGTGAACTTCGCGCGATTTCGCCTTGTTCGACCGGTGCTTTTTCGACCATCCGCCCACGTTGACGAGAACGATCATTCCGAGCAGTGCCGCCGAAGAAAACCACGCGATGCTGGATTGGCCTCGCGGTAGAACGATGAACGCCGCGAGCAACGGTCCAAGCGCCGAGCCGGCGTTGCCGCCCACCTGAAATAGCGATTGCGCGAGACCGTGTTGTCCGCCGGACGCCATTCGGGCAACCCTTGACGATTCGGGATGAAATACCGCTGACCCCATTCCCACCAGCGCCGCGGCGCCAAGCAGCGTCGGGAACGTGGCGGCCGTCGATAGAACCAGCAGACCCATAAGCGTGAATCCCATTCCGATGGTCAACGAATATGGCATTGGCCGCCGGTCCGTATACAGGCCGATTAGAGGCTGCAGCAGGGACGCGGTCAACTGATTGGTGAGAGTAATCAGACCAACTTGGCTGAAATCCAGGTGGAAGGAACTCTTCAGCAGGGGATAAGTCGCCGGGAGCAGCGACTGCACCATGTCGTTTAAGAAATGGCAGAAGCTAATTGCCGCCAGAATGGTGA
>JALYXS010000464.1 GCA_030946965.1 Acidobacteriota bacterium | reverse complement strand
GATGCGGCGCGATGGTTACACTCGCGAGGAAGTTACAGCCCGCCTCAGCCGTCAGATGCCGCTGGCCCAAAAACAAAAGTACGCGGATTACGTCATTGATAATTCGGGAACGCGGGAGGAAACTTTGAGCCAGACACACGGGGTTTACGAGTCGCTGCGGAGATTACAATCATGAGATCGCGGACATTGCTATTGACCCTGTTGTTGGTAACCGGTTTTTGGTATGTCACTTCGAAAGCCGATTGGCACGCGGGAAACTTTTTACGTCCGCTGGCGGCTACGGGCCACCTTTGGTCGGCTCCCGAAACGGCGCGCGGAGCGGGATTCTCATCAGACGAGCTGAACAACATTGAGATATACAAGTCGGCGCGGCTGGCAACCGCGAATATCACGAGCATCGTGTATCAGCAAGATTGGTTTTTTCAAGTTTACCCGTCTCAGGGCACCGGGTCCGGTTTTATTCTCGACGATGAAGGCCACATACTCACCAATAATCATGTGGTGCGCGGCACGGCGCAGCTCAGCGTAACTCTCGCGGATCACAAAAAATATAAAGCGACCATCCTCGGAACCGACCCGCGCAACGATCTCGCGCTGATTCAGATCAAGGCGAACCGCAAGCTGCCCAGTCTGCATTTGGGCGAGTCGGACAGTTTGCAAGTGGGACAAAAGGTGCTTGCCATCGGGAATCCTTTTGGATTTGAAGGGACACTCACGACGGGCGTGGTCAGCTCACTCGGCCGTTCCCTCTCGAGCGGTGAAGGGCCGCCGCTGGAGGACATGATCCAAACCGACGCCGCTATCAATCCAGGAAATAGCGGGGGACCTCTGCTCGATTCGCATGGGAACGTGATCGGCATCAACACGGCCATTTACGGGCAAACGGCCGGGGAAGGCGGCCAAGCGGGGAGCATTGGAATTGGTTTCGCGATTCCGATTAATCGCGCGAAAGCCATGCTAGACGAATTCAAATCCCGCGGCCATATTGCGCGCCCGGTGTTGGGCTTCCGCACCGTGATGGTGCAGGGCGATGTTGCGGAGGCACTCGGATTGCCCACGCAAGGCGGCCTCTTAATTCAAGGCGTGGAGAGCGGATCGGCAGCGGAGGAAGCGGGGCTAAAAGGGCCGGCGCGCCGCGTGATTGTCGGCAACTATCCGCTCGGAATTGGCGGCGATCTAGTAGTCGCGGTGGATGGGAAGCCGATCGAAAAACAAGACGATTTGCAGCGTGCTCTTACGCGCAAGCGCGCCGGAGATTCAATCGCGCTCACCATTTTCCGCGACGGGCGGACGCAAAAAGTGACGGTCAAACTGGGGGCCGCTCCGGAAACGCTGTAGCTTCCCGGATCTTTCAGGACGATGCTGAAAAAGTCTCTCGCTACGGCAGGTGGCACGCGAAACCGCCCGCCCCACCACGAACAATCAATGAGTTGCAAGCCTTGGTGGGGCAGGCATTCAGTCTGCCGCAAATTGTTTTCCGCATCCTGTTAAGACTCGTGCACTGTGATCGCATGAGATGGATCGTGCTGCTGCTTGGCCTAAGCGCGTGTGCGCCGCCCCCCGCTAAACGCGAACTGCACGTGGCGGCAGCGGCGAACCTCGCGAATGTATTTGGGCGCGTGACTGAGCGGTTCGAAACTCGGACTGGAATTCATATAGTTCCGAGTTTTGGATCGACGGCTCAACTGGCTCAACAGATCGAAAACGGAGCGCCGTACGATTTGTTTCTAGCGGCGGATACCGAGCATGTCGATCTGCTGGTGAAGAAAGGTCTAGCCGAGCCGCTAATCGTTTACGCGCGCGGGGCTCTGGCGCTTTATATCCCTAACAGACCGGATATTCACTTGCTTCAGGATCTAGCCGGCCCGAGTGTACGCAGCATTGTGATTGCGAAGCCTGAGTTGGCGCCCTATGGACAGGCGGCCATCGAATCGTTGAAGTCACTGCAAATCTGGAGATCGGTTAAACCCAAAGTTGTCTATGCGCCTAATATTTCAGCGGCAAAGCAATACGCGGATACGGGAAACGGCGATGCCGCTTTCACGGCACTAGCACTGGTTATCGATTCACGGGACCATTTCATTGCCGTGGCGGACAGTCTGCATCGGCCGATCGACCAGGCAATGTGCATTGTGAAGAGCTCACGCGCGGCGGGGCTGGCAAGGACGTTCGAGGCTTTTCTGCTGGAGGGCGAGGGCGGCCAGGTGTTAAGGCGCTCCGGGTATAACAAGCCACCGGAAAGATGACACGTTGCGGCCGATCCCAAATGAGAGATCATTGGTTCTGGTGCAAAGTTCGTAAGCGGGCTGTGCGCCTTCGAATTTTTTCGAAATTTTGGATCAGGCGGCCAGTACAGCATTCCAAAGTTCCGGCATTGTGGCTGAACGGCCACCCAACTTGCCGGTCTTAAACTGATGCTTCTGAATCTTCTGCACAAGCTCGATGCCGCTGATGGTCACGGCCGCGTGATCGAACCGTTTGAATCCGAGCATCGGTCTGATCCGCTGTTTTATTCGACGATGGTCTTGCTCATATTATTGTGGTACCTGCTCGACCGC
>JALYXS010000456.1 GCA_030946965.1 Acidobacteriota bacterium | reverse complement strand
GATCTTCCGGCAGCACATGATCGTCAAAGGCCGCAATCGCGATACCGCATGGTTTTCGATGCTCGACTCGGAATGGCCGGCCCTTAAAGTGCGCTTCGAGCGCTGGCTGGAGCCTTCGAATTTCGATGGGGAGGGTAGACAAATTACATCGCTTTCCCAATGAAGCCGGACCCGTCCTCAAATCTGGAATATCCACCGTCGCCGCCATACCGGAGTTGGTCGCGCCAATGTTCCAGACGCTCTCGTTCCCGCCACTCACGGGCCTCATGCGCGTTGCGGAAAACGAGACGCTCGCCGTAGCTGTAATCGGGTCCGGACCGGAAATCGCCGTCTTGAACATTGCCTGCTCCTTTGTGGGTTGGCATTTCTTGCCATCCCTCTGTTTAAATTGACTTGTTCAATTGAAATGCGACTGTAAAGAAACGTCATTCCTGGCCACGATTGACCAAGTACTGGTACTTCGCCACGTGAAAAAAGGGTTCTTCTAGTAAGAATTGACCCGTTCTGGACCGATGGGGAATGGTAAATTGTGCCGTTTTGGCTTAACATTACTTAGGTCGGAGGACTTCTGTGATGAAAGTAAGGCTGAATCTGTTCAAGCGCGCCGCGCTAGTGGGTGCGCTGTTCGCGTTAGGAAATTTCGGATTTGTGAAAAACGCTGATGCCAGTGTCTTAAGTTTGCAATCGATGATGAATGCTTCGCTGGGAACGAATTTCTTCGCTCCAGGTATCGGAACGCCCTCAACCGCTGCATTGAATGCGGTGATTTCCGCGCCGGTGATTCCGGTAATTCCGCCGCCTTCGGCTGCCGTGGGACTTTCGCTTGGCGCGCCAGCGAACCAACCAGCCACATTTACGACGTCGTCGCCCAACATGGCCTTTGCCGTATTCGGCTTGGGCGGACACCAATCGTCGGGATTCGGCGGGTTTTCAGGATTCGGTTTCCATTCCGTCGCCGGCAGTACAACCGCTCCTGTTTCGGTTGGACCGCCCGCGGCTGCCCCGAGTTTCACCGCCGCTCCTACCTTCACGGCCGCGCCCACGCTCGATCCCGAGCCGGCTTCAATTTTTCTATTCGCTTCCGGACTGATTGCGGTTGGGGTTTTTAGAAGCAGGCGAACGGCTTAAGAGAGAAAGCATTGGGGTGGGTGGAGGGATTCGAACCCTCGGCCACCGGAACCACAATCCGGCGCTCTACCAAGCTGAGCTACACCCACCGCACGAGTTTTAGTTTAACAGCAACGGGGCTTGTCAGAGTCCGGCTTTTTTCCAAAGATCGTCGACTCGTTTCTTCACGTCCTCGGGCATCGTGATCACTCCCGGCCACGGGCGGCTAAACCCTTCCGCCGGCCATTTGCGGGTGGCGTCAATGCCCATCTTCGAGCCGTAGTTTGGCAACCGGCTGGAGTGGTCGAGCGAATCGACCGGTCCCATGGTGAACTGAATATCCCGCTCCGGGTCGATATTGTTCAGCGCCTTCCACGCCACTTCCCCAATGTTCTGAACATTCACATCTTCATCTACCACCACAATGCATTTTGTGAACATCGCCTGGCCAAGCCCCCAAATGGCGTTCATCACCTTACGGGCGTGGCCCGGGTAGGATTTGCGAATCGCCACCAGCATCATGTTGTGAAAAATGCCTTCAGCGGGCATGCAGATATCCCGCACTTCGGGAATTTGCAACCGCATGAGCGGCAGAAAAATACGCTCGATCGCCTTGCCCATGTAGAAATCTTCCATGGGCGGCGGCCCTACGATGGTGGTGGCGTAGATGGGTTCGCGCCGCTGCGTGATGCAGGTGACGTGAAACACGGGATATTCGTCAGCCAGCGAGTAGAAGCCCGTGTGGTCGCCAAATGGGCCTTCAGTGCGTAATTCGCCCAGGTTTACGTACCCTTCGAGCACAATCTCGGAATTCGCGGGAACTTCCAGATCCACGGTGTGGCACTTGACCATCTCTACCGGACTATTTCGCAGAAACCCGGCGATCATCATCTCGTCGAGATCGGGCGGCAGCGGCAGAATCGCGGAGTACATCGTCGCCGGATCGGACCCGATCGCGACCGCGACATCCATGCGCGTCTGCTTGCCCTCGGCCGCCAGTCGGCGATAGTGTTCCGCGCCTTGTTTGTGGGTCTGCCAGTGCATCCCGGTGGTGCGTTCGTCGTATATCTGGATGCGGTACATGCCGCAATTGCGTTTGCCGGTATCGGGATTGCGCGAAAAAACCATCGGCAGAGTGATATAGCGGCCACCATCTTCCGGCCAGCACTTCAAAACGGGATAGTCGAACAAGGAGAAATCCGCGGTCTTGATCACTTCCTGGCAAGGAGCGCGGGTCACGACCTTCGGGAAGAACGATCCCATTTCGGCCAGCTTGGGCAGCATTTTCAGCTTGCCCATCAAGCCCTCGGGCATCTTCATCGCGAGGTATTCGGCGATGCGGCCGGCGATCTCATCGATGGACTCCACCTGCATGGCGATTTCCATGCGGCGCAGGCTGGCGAAACTGTTAATCAACACGGGCGTGGAATAGCCTTTCGGCTTCTCGAACAGCAGGGCGGGGCCGCCGTTCTTGACGGACCGGTCGGCGAACTCGGCGATCTCAAGCACCGGGTCCACCTCCACCGTGATGCGCCGCAGTTCCTTATTTTTTTCCAGAGCGCGGATGAAACCGCGAAGATCGTCGTATGCCATGGCGGGGAATTTACTATGATTGCAGTTTCATCATTCCATGAACAATCGAACCGTTTTGGTGACTGGCGCGAGCCGAGGAATCGGAAAAGCCTGCGCCTTGGCGTTGTCCGCCGCGGGAGCGCGAGTGATTCTGGCGGCCCGCCAGCGGGACAAACTGGAGGAAACCGCCGCCGAAATTCGGGCGCAATCGCGCGAGGCGTGCGTTATCGAGATGGATCTAAGCTCGCCCGAGTCTATCAAGACTGCGTTCGCGGCCGCCGCGAAGGAGTTTGGACGCATCGACATTCTCGTCAATAACGCCGCCATCACGCGCGACGGAATTGCGGTACGCATGAAGCAGGATGATTGGGACCTGGTTCTGCGGACCAATCTCACTGGCGCGTTTCTCGCGATTCAACAGGTGCTGCCCGCCATGATGCGCGAACGTTGGGGCCGGATTGTGAATATTTCATCCGTGGTGGGCGAGGCGGGCAATGCGGGGCAGGCAAACTATTCGGCGTCGAAGGCCGGCTTGATTGGGCTGACAAAATCGCTGGCTCAGGAGATGGCGAGCCGGAACATCACGATTAACGCCGTCGCCCCGGGATTTGTGGATACCGACATGACGGCGGAACTAGCGCCTGAGTGGCGGGAGAAAGTGCTGGCCGCAATTCCGCTAAAGCGCTTCGGGACACCCGGAGACGTCGCGGCCGCCGTGCGATTTTTGGCCAGTGAAGAGGCGGGCTACATCACCGGACACGTGTTGAACGTGAACGGCGGCATGTATATGTAGCGCGCACTGCTTTAGCCCGGCGCCTTGCGCTGCAGTTCGGGCGCAACCCGCTGGCGATCCATCGGCTGATAATGCAAGGTCCACTTCAGCGGGACCGTGACGGGTAGGTAACACTTCACGTCGTCGCAGGCCTGATATTTCAATGATCCTTGAATCGGGAAGTCGCCATTGCCGTCGAGCAGCGGCTTCACTTTGGCATCGCTCCCGATCGCGACGTCCCGCACGAATTGCACGTTGTCCTTGTAAACGGGAACCGTCTCCTGGATCGCTTCCAGGCGCAACATTTTTGCGGGAGGATATTTCATGGGCAGCGCTTTCGCCGCGTCGGAATCCGGCTGCCGCCAATCTACCGCGATATAGCCGCCCTGCACGCCCGGAGCGTAGATATGCATCCCCGGCTTTAAATCGATATCGACGACGAGCGCCACGTGTTCGCCCGTGGCAACCGTCCCCGTGCTCGCCGAAGTGGATACGGCAGCTTGTTTGGTTTGCTCGGTGTGATGCGCGGCTTGCGCCGGCAGCCCAAATTGGCGGACCAGAATCGCCGACGCGGTCTGACGCTCTTTGTAATCGTTCTCGAAATACTTGGCGATGACGACGCCCTTCGGATCGACCACGTAGGTACCCGGGTTAGGTATGCCGAAAAACGGAGTGCTCTTGCCCGCGCTTTCGTTCAAAATTCCGAATTGGCGAATGATTTTCGAGTCTGGATCGGATAGCAGTGGAAACGTTATCCCTTTCCGCCCCGAGAAACTCTTCAGCGCCGCGACGCTGTCGTAGCTGATAGCGGCCAGTCCCATCCCTAGCTTTTGGATTGCCGGATAATTCTGTTCCAGCTCGACGAGCTGGGCTTTGCAGAACGGTCACCAATCGGCCGAGCGGTAAAAGATCAGAATCGCGCCCTTTGGGCCCATGAGCGATTGCAGCGTATGCTCCTTGCCGTCTTGATCGGGAGCTTCGAACTGGGGCACGTGCGCGCCAATAGCCGGACCGGTCGCTATTGGATGCTTGGCAGCTTGAGCTAACCCGCCTTGCGCGAACGCGCCGGCTAGCATCAGACATCCCCAACCAAATACCATCGGCGATCTAGTCACGATTTAATAATTATATGGCTGAATACCTGGAACTAGGGGTGTCTCCTTTGACGATCGAGGAGGCCGGACAAGTCTGTCGCGAAGGGCGGCAGGTAAATCTCGCTCCAGCGGCGCTCGAACGTATCGCGAAAGGAAGACGGGCGCTCGAACGGCGTCTCTCGCAAGGCGACAGGATCTATGGGGTGAACACCGGGGTGGGCGGGAACATCAAATTCGAGCTCGCGCCGGAGCAGTCCGAACTGCTGCAACTCAACATCATGCGCCATCTCTCTTGCGGCGCCGGCCGGCCTCTTCCGAAAGACGTGGTGCGAGGGTCGATCCTGCTGCGGCTCGCGACATTCGTTACCGGCACGTCGGCCGTGCGGCCCGAATTAGCGGAAGCTCTCGCGCGAATGTTGAATGCCGGCATCACGCCCGTCGTTCCGCGCTACGGATCGCTCGGCGCAAGCGGTGACTTGATGCCCTCGGCTTATGCCGCGCGCGTATTGGTAGGAATGGGAGAAGCCGAGTACCGGGGGCGGCGCATGTCCGCGCTCGAAGCGCTGCAATTGGCGGATCTTGAGCCGATCGCGTTTGCGCCTAAGGAAGGCCTGGCGCTGATCAACGGCACAACCGTGATGACATCGTGCGCCACCTTAGTCTGGCTGGACGCGGGCCGCGTGTTGCGCGCGCTGCTTTCGGCCATCGCCCTCGCCGTCGAAGCGTTGGAAGTTCCATCCGAGCCGTATGCCCCGTGGGTTCAGGCGGCGAAGGGTCACCCCGGCCAGATTGCCGTCGCGGCGTTCGTGCGCGAATTGCTCGCCGGTTCCGAGCTTCCCATCGATCCTTCCGGTCAAAGCTGCTATTCCTTGCGTTGCCCTCCTCAAGGCCTCGGGCCGGTCTGGGAAGCTCTCGACACGGCGCGCGCGACGATCGAACGGGAGATGAATTCGGCCAACGACAATCCACTGATCGATCCGGAGAGCGGCGATCTCTACCGCGCGGGAAATTTCTACGGCGGGCATATTTCGCGGCTGCTCGATACGTGGAAAATCGATTTCGCGATTATGGCCAATTGGAACAATGCGCTAATGGCGGTTCTGGTCGATGACAAATTCAACCACGGCCTGCCCGCCAATCTGGTTCCCGATCCGGGCGTGAATTCGGGTTTCAAGGGAATGCAGTTGAGCGTAACCAGCCTCGCTTGCGCGGTGCGGCAAATGGCGGGCCCGAGTTCCATCCATTCGATTCCCACCGAGCAATACAATCAGGACGTGGTCAGTTTGGGAATGCACTCGGCGGTGACGGCCATGGATGCGCTCGAGTGTCTGCGAAACCAGACGGCGATGGTGCTGATTGCGGCCGCGCAGGCGGCGGAATTGCGGGGGACGGTGAATCGGATGGGACGAGGGAATCGGGCAACGTTCGATCGGGTGCGGTCGAACGCGGCGTTTCTCGATCGCGACCGGGCACTGGAGCGCGAAGTTGCCGCCGTGGCGGAGGCAATTTGATGGAATTTCAAGCTGGCCAGAAGGTGCGGCTGAATTTGGCGGGATTCATGGCAGGCGGAGTCGGGTTCGGCGCGGCGGTGACCGACGCGCTGGCAACGGTCGTGCGG
>JALYXS010000449.1 GCA_030946965.1 Acidobacteriota bacterium | reverse complement strand
ATACGGTTTTGTGCGCTGAGTTGGAAGGAGCTTGCGCTGGAGCCGCCGTGAAGTTAGCCGCCATCTCTTCACGGTTGGATGGTCGCTCGCAGAACTTCCGGGCCGCTCGGCGCTTTCCCATTTGCGTCGGGCTCGGCGGTAACGAAAATGTCGAAATTTGTTTTTGGCGTAACGGTCTGGAATTTCGCCTGCAGTTTCTTGTTCACCTTCAGTTGCCCGCGATTCTCCGGATCGGAACCTTTCTCCTGAATCCACACAACGTACGTCTCCTTCGGGGGCGTGAGGTTGTCTGGAGGGGCCAGATGCTCCACGCTCAGTTTGACCTCCGTGTTCTTGTTGCGGTCCTTGCCGATCTCCGCTTTGCCGCGCGTCGCGGGAACAATGGACGACGCGGTGAGCGGAAAGGTTTTTGCCGAGCCAACAACCGTAAAACAAATTGCCAACATAAGCTTCAACAGCTGAACTCGGCGCATCGGCGGCTCCTTTTTCCTCCCATCCATAATGCCACGTCAAGACGGGTGCAAGGGATTGCTATTCTGTTGCGAATGGGTAGAGGTCGCGGCTCCACCGGGTTGATCCTGATCGGTCTCTTCAAGCTTGTGAAGGGCGTTCTCCTTATCGCCGTCGGAATCGGCGCGTTGCGGCTGCTTCACCAGGATGTCGCGAGTTCGGTAACCCATTGGGTTGAGATTCTGCGGGTTGACCCGGAGAATCGCTACATTCACCGTGTTCTGGCCAAAGTGTTCGCGGTGAATCCGAAGCAATTGAAAGAGCTAAGCGCCGGAACTTTCTTTTACGCGGTCCTGCTTCTCACGGAAGGCGCGGGACTTCTCTTGCGCAAACACTGGGCCGAATACTTCACCGTGATCACGACGGCCGGTTTGATCCCGGTGGAAATTTTTGAACTAGCGAAACGCTTCACGTCCGTGAAGGTGGCTGTGCTGGCGGTGAACGTCGCAATCGTGGTTTATCTCATAGCAAGGTTACGGCGAGAGAGGGTCTAAACGACGCCGTGTTATACTCACATTACACCGCCATGAAGAAACTGACATTTGAGTTTACTGTCGAGGAGCTTGGAGTGTTAACCTCCATGGCATCCGATCAGTTGTTCCGCAAACAATTTATCGATCCGAAAATGCCAGGCTTCACGCAGAATCGAGAGGAATTAGATCTCTGCAAGAGCCTTGTCGGCCGCCTTCGTTCGGCAGTGGATGTGGAACGCGGAAAGATCGAGCCGCCCCCTCAGGCTCAGAAAAAAAGAGCTGGCGCGCGCTAATTTACCGGTAAGTCGACTTCGCAATCAAACGCGTTTGGCGTCACGATCGCCAGTGTTAGTTTCCCCGATCCCGCCAAGTCGAGCGGCACCGTTGCGTTGATCTGATATAACCCTGGAAAGCCCGGCGCCAATCCCGCAAAGACAACTGTCGCGGGCCGTCCCGCTACAAAGACATTCACAGGCGAATTAGTCGTGCTCAAAGGGGTCGATCCGCCCGCCGTTCCATCCTGCACTCCGGGCGTCACTGTCCCCAGACCAGTCAAAAAAATCAGAACAGTTTCGCCGCGCCGCGCCGGGCTCATGTCGTTTACCGGCGAGAAATCGGAATGCAATACGGCCCCTAGGCCCGTGCCCGATTCGTCCGA
The DNA here is from genome assembly GCA_030946965.1 of Acidobacteriota bacterium. Taxonomy (GTDB): domain Bacteria; phylum Acidobacteriota; class Terriglobia; order Bryobacterales; family Bryobacteraceae; genus JALYXS01. The sequence goes on along the minus strand of JALYXS010000449.1, from coordinate 3,298 downwards.
CGAAAACACGCCCGGAGCCGTCGCCGCGAGCGGAACATCCACCGAATTGGAAGTCATCCCGTTGTTGTTTACAACGATGGTGGCCTTCGTTCCGATGGTCGCGTAAGGAACCAGTAAATTGATTTGGTTCGGCCCCACATAATGCAGAGGCGCCGCCACGCTATTCACGGTCACGGTAATGCCGCCCAAGGCTGTGGCGTAAGGCGGCTTGGCTGAAACTGCCGTTTTCGGCCCGGCGGAAGTGAACAGAGTTATGAACTCACCCGGGGAGACCGGAGCGCCCGCCGTTGTGAGACTCGCTCCGCTGACAATGCCCGCCGGGTTCAGAAACAAACCAGTACCCGAGAGCATTGGCGCGCGAATGCCGAAGTTCAGCTCATACGAGTTTGCATCCCCCGCATTTACTCCCGCTGTCAAAAACAGATCGCCCGCGCTTCCTAGCGCCACCTGCGTCAACTCCGACGTTCCAGTTCCGGCAGAACTCAAAGTGTAACCATTCACGAGAGTCAAGTCGATCGCGCCACCCGATCCGGTCTGGTGCAACCGCCGCGTCAAGGTCACCTTGTTGAGAGTCGGAAGGGCGTTGAGCGATCCGGCGTACCCGGCCGTGGTGCCATCGCTTGCCACGCGAAGGCCCGCCGTCCAAAATGGGCCCGACCAACTCGCATTCGTCGCGCCGGCGTTTATGGCACGAATCCCCACTAGCAGATCTTGCGCGCCTGCAGTCGTGGACCCGCCTAAAATCACGTTCCCGCTGCGCGAAACATAGAAATTTTTCGAACCGGTAAGTAGTGTCGCGATATTGCCAAAGGCAAACGTCCCGCTGCCATCCGCCATCAGCGTATAAGTACCGCCAGTAATATTTTGAGTTGCGGGATTGCCGCTATTGGCATTTGCGGCGTGCCCGAATACCTTTACATTGGCGAATCCTCCCGCTCCATTCGCCTGAAGGGTGATGAAGGCATTCTTGACGTTTGCCGATGTGGCGCCGGGGAACTCCAGGCTGACAAGATCGTAAGAGCCGTTCAGCACGATATTGCTCTGGGGCGCAACCGGCGCCGGAATGGCTACCAATAAGTTGAACGTGTTATCGCTCGTTTCCGTCGTGGATCCGATCAAGGCCTCGGCCCCTACCCGCGCGTTCAGTGTTAGCATGTTCCGCAATGGATCGGTAAGCGAAACCGTACCGCTTGGCGCCACGCTATACGTACCGGTACCGGACGTAGTAGTCGCCGGGGCAGCGGCTAGGGCCTGTTGCGCCGACATGCTGTACTGGCCCGCCGCATTGAAGGTGATAGTCCCGAGCAGACTCCGGGTGTCAGTCACATTACCGTTGGCGTCGCTTGCGATCAGCAACTCGCGAAAAAAATACTTTCCGGTAAGTGCTTTATTATCCAAAGTCTGAGCCATCGTCTGTGCCGGCGCGCAGAGAGCGATCATGCAGAACACACCCAATTTGGGGAAAGTCATTGTCTAAATTCTAACGTGTGGATCGGCGTAAACATTCCAGTCCTACACGGTAGAACTGAGATGCTAAATTAAAGTTGCTCCAGAAATCTGCCGAACATGGATTAGCTGGCGCGGAGTAGCAACTCGGCGATTGGCCGGGTGTTTGCATTCTTGTCGAAGGTGAATCGGAATGAATAGAACGTTTCTCCGCGTGATGCTGGCATTGGGCTTAACCCTGATTTCTTCCGGGTATTTTGCGCTCCAGGGACAGCAATTGAGTCCTCGCGCGATCAGGGACGCACAGCAGTTTACGGTCGAGCATCCCGAGTGCGTGTTCTTCGGCGTCCAGCGTGAACAGTTTGTAAAGGCGGCGTTGAGTTCCACGGACGCCACGCTTTCGAACTTAACCCAACAGGTTTCCGGCTCAATTCCCGCGCCGGGTGGTAGCCGCACGCGCAGTTTTGAGCAAACCCACCAGTTAGGCTCGATCGATTCTTACATTTACGCCGACATGCAGGCCAACAATGTTCAACCGGCCGACAAGACGAGCGATTACGAATTTATTCGCCGGGTAACGCTCGATTTGACAGGCCGCATTCCCACGCCTGAGCGTGTCCTCTCGTTCGTTGCCGATTCAGCGCCCGGCAAGCGCGCCAAGCTCATCGACGAGCTTCTCGCCAAGCCCGAGTGGGTGGATAAATGGACCATGTATTTTGGCTATCTCTATAAGAACAACGCCCGCAATCTTCAAATGGTCCGGCAGAACGAAGGCCGGAACGCTTTTTACAAATGGATCCACGATTCGCTCGCCGCTAATAAGCCCTACAACAAGATGACCACTGAGTTGATCGCGGCTCAGGGCGATAACAATTTCGATCAGAAACAGGGCAACATCGCCTGGCTGGTGGGCGGATACGTCACCGGAGGGCCGCAGCAGGATATTTTCGATCAGCAGGCGGCCGACGTGGCTGAAACTTTTCTCGGCATCACCCACATGAACTGCGTGTTGTGCCACAACGGCCGGGGACATCTTGATGCGTTAAGCCTCTGGGGTAAGAACACGACCCGTTATCAAGCCTGGCAGTTTGCCTCGTTCATGTCCCGCACTTACACCAAGCGGACTACGATTACAGACCCGTCGAACCCCGCTGCGCTGAACAAGTATTACTACTGGGGCTTGGATGGGACTACGTTCAAAACTGATTATGCCCTAAATACCACGACCGGCAACCGCCCTTCGCGGCAGCCTCTTGGGACGGAAAAGGTGGTTGCGCCCGTATATTTTCTGACCGGCGCGGCTCCGGCCAAGGGTGAAGATTACCGCGTGGCGCTCGCCCGCTTCGTGACCAGCGACCTTCAATTCGCGCGCGCAACCGTCAATTACATGTGGGCGCAGTTTTTCGGAAAAGGTATTGTCGATCCGCCCAATCAATTTGACTTGGCACGCCTAGATCCCGACAATCCCCCGGCCGATCCGTGGACTCTTCAGCCTTCGAACCCGAGACTGTTGAATGCGTTAGCGATTCAATTTATCGATAGCGGTTATGATCTAAAAGCTCTGATGCGCCAGATTGCTAATTCGGAGACGTATCAGCTTTCCGCGCGCTACAACGGGCAGTGGAACGCGCAATACGAAAAGTTTTTTGCCCGCAAGTTTGTCCGCCGCCTCTGGGCTGAAGAAGTGCATGACGCGGTAGTTCAAGCCACCGGTTTGATGCCCTCCTACACGGTCCCGGGATTTACGAACGATTCGTCTAATTATGGAGTGGCCTCGCCTGGATTCGGCAAAATCGCTTTTGCCTTGCTGGGTGCCGACTTATTGTGTATTAATGATTGCGGCGCCGTCAGG
>JALYXS010000514.1 GCA_030946965.1 Acidobacteriota bacterium | reverse complement strand
CCGCGCGTAAACACCTCAACCGGATTGTTCACGAAGATGCCTTTCGCATCTTTGTAAATCTCCACCAGCAGCGGTATGAATTCCGCGCTTCCGCCGAGCCCCGTCGCTTGCGCCACGGTCGTGGGTGTATTGGGCGCGCCTCCGGGCAGATTGCGCGCGGCGGGCGGAAACGGATCGGGGCGCGGCGGCTGTTCCTTTCCGGTCAAGCGCCTCGATATTTGCGAGATATCCACGGCGTAAATGGTGACGTTGCTGATTTGTGCATCGATGAGAGCGTCTTTGAGTTTCCCTTCGCTCGATTTATCGCGAGTTTCGCCGATCACAAGGATGATTCGCCGGTGGGTCGGCGGCTTCGAGCGAAGCATGAAAACCGCGCGGTCAATGGCGTCGATCATGCGGCTGTTCGTGCTACCCGCGTGAATCTTCTGAATCGCTTTCTCGATCTTCGTCGAGTCGTTGGTGAACGGCTGCAATTCTTGAATGCGATGATCGTAGGCCAACACCGCCGCCTCGCCCTGATCTCCGATCACTAGCGGCTCGATCAACGGCCCGATCTTGTGGATCTGCGTCAGGATGGAATCGATGCGATCGCTCGCCTCGATGGCGATCACCATGGAAATCGGCTGGAAAGTCTGATCGACGGCAATATTCTGCTCTTTGCCGTTATCGAAAAGGTGGAACTGCGCGGGTTGCAGACCGTTCACGATCGCGCCACTCTTATCGAGCACCGTAACCGGCGCGGCGACGAAATTCACTGTCGTGCGTTCGATCGGAATTTCTACCGGCTCGGGAGGGGTCTGTTGGGTGCTTTGTTGCGCGAGCGATAAGGCGGAAACCAAACCGGCGGCGAAAAAGAATCGAAGGAGTGGCATACGGTTAGGACGCCGCGCTTGGATGTTCGGTTTTCCCATTGAGGAGATCGACCACATGCGGCAACAACTCAACGATAGCATCGAGCGATTCCACCGCTCCGCGCGGAGAACCGGGAAGATTGACAATGAGCGTGTTACCGCGCGTACCGGCCAGCGCGCGGGAAAGCGGAGCGAGTTTGGTCGATTGCCGGCCGACGGCGCGCATTACTTCCGCGAGGCCGGGGATTTCGCGGTCGATTACGTCGCGCGTGGCTTCCGGCGTGACGTCGCGAGCGGCAAGGCCGGTTCCTCCGGTTGTAAAAATGACCGGGATAATCAACTCTCGCAGGCGCGCGGCGATCCTGGCGCGGTCGTCGGGAAGCACCTCGATGACTGGGACTTGCCAGCCAAGCGATTCGAGCCGTTGTTTCACTGCCGGGCCGGATTGATCGACGCGCGTGCCGTCGTGAACGGAATCGCTAATGGTGAGCACCGCCGCTTCAATCATTTTGGGTCATCGGTGAAAGTCTCCGCTTTTGCCGCCTGTTTTTTCGAGCAGATAGAGATCCTGAATTTCGATTGATTTGTCGAGCGCCTTCGTCATGTCATACACGGTGAGCGCGGCGATGGCGGCGGCCGTGAGCGCTTCCATCTCCACGCCGGTTTGAGCCGTAGTGGCGGCACTGGCGATTATTCGAACGCCGCCGGATTCAACGGTGACCTCCACGTCGGCGTGCGAAAGCATCAACGGGTGGCAGAGCGGAATCAGATCGGAGGTCTTCTTGGCGGCTATTATGCCGGCGATGCGCGCGATCTCGAGTGGATTGCCTTTGGGATTCTCGGGAAGTTTGCTTAGAACCGCGGGAGCGATACGGACGAAGGCATGGGCGCGGGCGGTGCGGCGGGTTTCGTTCTTTGCCGAAACATCCACCATGCGCGGGACACCGGCTGCATCGAAATGGGAGAGATCTTTCATCGGTCTAAGATCGATCCAACAGCGGCGCGATCTTGGCGTCCAGGGAGGCGTCGGTGAACTCCGGGATCTGGATATTCCGGTGCAGGCTCCATCGTTCCACATGCTCCACGCTGCCGCCCGGCTCAACTTGCTGGAGAGGCCCGAGCGTTTCGATCTCGAGCATGTCGTTACGGCTGAATGTTTCATAGGAACAGCCCCGATCCGGGTAGATTCCGGCGGGGTCGGCCCAGCATTGCTTCAGAAAAAGATTCGAACCCAGCAGATAGGCGCCCCAAGTGTGCTCGTTATAAAGCCCCAGCTTTTGCGGAACCGCATTGCCTGGGTCCTGCCGCAGGCACAGATACTTCCTCGTAAAGATCCATCGCGGATCGGTAAGATCGGTAAACGCCCACATCACCAGGGGAAGGGTTGGCGGCAGAATATC